>DATMDI010000406.1:0-2891 GCA_035557875.1 Vicinamibacterales bacterium | reverse complement strand
AGCTGGCTGAACTGCTGGTCGATCTGGTGGAAAAGGTGGGGTTGCTGCGGCGCGACCTGCAGCACCGCAAGGACCTCGAGAAGTACGAGGGGCGCGTCGCGCGGATCGAGCAGAAGGTGTCGGCGCTCGCCGAGCGCCTCTCGTCCGACGATCCGGAGCTTGCGAAGGCGCTGCGGACGGCGTGGCAACTGCCGGCCCGCAGCCTCGCCTTCCGCAACGCCGCCCACAAGAAGAACAGCGAGTCGTCGTCGTAGGAGCGGGTCTTCAGACCCGCCCTGTCAATCTTCCTTGCCCTCGGTGAGGTTCGACAGGTAGGTCTCGTAGCCCAGCTCCTTGATCTGATGGAGCTGCGCCTCGAGCCATTCGACGTGCTCTTCCTCGTCCTTCAGCAGCAGCGCGAACAGCTCCCGCGACGTGTCGTCGTTGTTGTCGCGCGCGATCTTGACCGCGTTGTTGTACATCTCCACCGCGTTCAGCTCGAGCTTGTAGTCGGCCGTGAGTTGCGTCTTCACGTCGCCGCCGATGCTGAGCTCGAGGTATTCCATCTTCGGCGTCGCGTCGAGAAAGAGAATCCGCTCGATCAGCTTCTCGGCGTGCTTCATCTCGTCGATCGACTGCTTCCTGATGTACTTCCCGAGCGCGTGATATCCCCACTTGTGGCACATCTCGGCGTGTATGAAGTACTGGTTGATGGCGGTCAGCTCTTCACGCAGCGCCACGTTCAACTCGGCGATGACCTTCGGGTTGCCTTTCATGTGCCTCCTCGGCAGTACTTGGCAAACCGGCCGACGCCGGTTCGCGATTTGCGTCGCGCTGACCGCGGGCGCGCCCCTGGGACGAAATCCTCAGACTGTCCAGTGGCGATGGTACGTCGAGTGCGGCGCGGGGCTCAACGCCAAAGGCCGGACGGACCGGGGCCGAGCCGCAGTCCGGGCGCGTAGACCGAGGGCGGCACGAGGTGTTCGAAGCGGATGCGGCCCTCGGTGCCCCGCCCCGCCTTGGTCAGCAGGCGCCGCCGCATCAGCGGCGGGCCGTCATAGAACGCGAGCGCTGCCGCGGTCGAGCCGGGCTCGCGCACCGTCACGTAGAGGTCCGTAACCAGGCCGGCCTCGAGAAGTGACGTCGCCACGCGGCGGCCGCCGATGGCCGAGACCACGGCGATGCCCCGCTCGCGGAGCTGCTTCAGCGCGGACCGCATGTCGAGCGGCTCGCCGGCGCCCAGAACGCTCACCCACGGCCGGGTCCTCAAGCGCGACCGCACCGAGGCCGCCAGGCTGTCGCGCGTCACGACGATGACGCGCAGCGACGGCTCCTGGAAGAGAAGGCACCGATCGACTTCGACGTGGCCAGAATTGGTGACCAGCACCTGCACCGGATGCCGCGGCAGCCCGCGCTCGGCGCGGAGCTTCACCAGCTCCGGATGCCACACCGAACAGATCTGGTCGCCGGTGCTGGCGGCACCGATGCCGCCGAGCACCGCGTCCGCATCCACGCGCGTCAGGCCTTCGTGGAGCAGGTGCGGCACCGTCGTGCCGTAGGTTTCGGCCGGCGCCACGGCCATCGTCGTGGGCACGGTGTGGCCGTCTGCCTGCGTGACGATCAGGTTGACGGCCGGCAGCTCGGGTGAGGCCGGGCCGGCGCAGCGGTGGAAATCGCCGTCGAACAGCTGGCGCGTCCAGGCGTTGCCGAACGAGAGCAGGTCGGCACCGCCGGCTTCCTCGGCGATGGTGGTGAAGCCAGCCAGCGGGACCGACAGGGCGGCCTGCTCCTTGGAGCGGCAATAGACGTCAAAACCCAGCATCGTCATCTCTGGGTTTAACGAAGCCCGACAGTAGAGCGAACACCCATCGCCCCAAGCAGTGTGCAACCGCGGCCAGGATCGTGAACTGTGTGTTACATTTGTTCAGTTTGGGCCGTCGGGTCCCATTGAGCGGAATGTCCGATAAGACTCTCGACCTGACGGTCGAGCTCGCGCCGCGCGCGCGATTCGACCTCGTCGATATGCGTCGGCACTTTGCCGCCGAACACGACGCATTGGCGGCCTATCCCCGCTGCCTTTACTGGTCCTGTCACACGACCGCCGGGTTTCTCGAACCGGGCCTGGCCGCGCGCCTCAGCGCGCAGCAGATTCCGACCTATCTCGAGGCGTTCCGAACCCTGTTCCCGGAAGGGGCCGGCTACGAACACGACCGGCTCGACCGCCGCGAGGATCTCGACTCGGCGCAGCGCGCCGTGGAGCCTCGCAACGCCGACTCGCACCTGGCCTTCATGGCCAGCGGCCTGCGCACCTGCGTCACGCACCCGAACCGGCCCGGCGAACCGGTGTTCTTCGTCGATCTCGACGGCGTCAACGGCGGCCAGCCGCGGCGCCGTCTCGCCCGTCTCGTCGGGTTCCGCGAGGAGCGTGCCGTGGGCACGGCCCGGATCGAAGTGCCGGTGTCGGCCCACCCGATCGACTCGATCAACCTGAAAGATCCGCGCCTCGGCGTCTACGCCCAGCTCGCCGATTTCGTGAAGAGCGCCGGCGTCGCCAAAGGGCGGCTGCGGGTGTCGCTCGACACCACCGAGCGGCATTCAGCGCTGACCGTGAACGAGTACGAGACGCTGCTCATGCGGTACGACCTGGCCGAGGTGCTGGCCAACCCGCTGCGCTTCGTGGCCGAGAAATACCGGCACGCGATGGCCGACCCGCGTGCCGTGCCCGCCAAGACGCTGGGGTACGCGAAGTACGATCTGGTACGGGTGCTGAACCGCGGGCTCGACACCTTCGGGCTGCGCGGGTCGATCGTCGAGAAGGTGCTGGCGCGCACGCTGGCCGTGCCTGCGGCCCGCTTCTTCGGGATGCGCCGATCCATCAGCCTGCTGGTCTCGAGCGACGACGCCAACGGCGC
>DATMDI010000405.1:0-3452 GCA_035557875.1 Vicinamibacterales bacterium | reverse complement strand
GCACTCCGTAGGTGACGATGCGGTCTTTCACCGCCTGGTTGTTGCAGATGATCCGGCTGGGGATCAGAAAGGCCAGCCAGAAGAGCGGCGCCAGCCATGGTGCGTGGCGAATCGGGAAGTAACGTTGAATGGCACCGGCGTGAAACGTCAGGACCGGGCGGCGGCCGCCTGCCAGGGCAATGATTTCCGTGGCGATCGCCAGCAGCAGCCCCTTCCAGGAGTCGCCGTTCGTGTGGGCGTGCACCCGGTAGCCGCGCCGCGCGAACCGCCAGATCTTCCGAACCAGGTCCTTCGCGCTCATCACCGTCTCGTACTCGGGGCTCGGAATGCGCCGGCTGGTACCGGTGTTGAGGACCACGCATTCGTGCCCTTCGCTCTCGAGCCGCTTCTTGAGGTACTCGACGCGAATTCCCCATCCCGCCCGCGGCGGCGGGTACGACGTGACCTCGAGCACGCGCGCGCGTGCGGCCGAGCGCACTACCGGGCCGCCAGCGCGGCGTGCCGCCGCTCGCAGGCCGCCAGCGCCGTTTCATCGACGCTGAATCGCGCGTCCGACATGGCCTTGCGCTCGAGCACGTGCCCCTCGGCCGTGAGGACGCGGACCGCCGGATGCGGAGTGATCCAGTCCGCCGCCGAACCTTGTGCAACCCGAATCGCGCGCACGCCGTCGGCGCCGGTGTCGGTCACCGCGAGGCGACTCGCCTCCGTGGTGGCCGCAAGGACCGACAGAAGCACCACGCGCTCGACGGTGCCGCGAAACGTCAGTCGCAGCCGGGGGGCGGCCACTCGCACGCCGAGACTGGGACAGATCCAGCCCTCGTCAGGCCCGGCGCCGCCGTGGTGGATCGACGATTCCCACGGCTGTTCACCCAACCAGGCGATCTCGGCGCCGCCGTCGAACCGGGCGACGCCCGGCGCCGCGACCGTCAGCGCTCCCGGCGCGAACTGGTAGTTGACCTCGATGGTGTGTGTGCCGCTGCCCTCGAATTCGTCCCGGACGATCACATAGTGGCCAGGACGCAGCCAGACGGCGCGGCGATGCCGCACGCCCTGCGGCCCGCGAGCATAACCATCGTGTGACGCCACTGCCCACGGCTCCGGTCCGACGTTGGTGTTCTCGATTGTCGCGCGGTAGCTGTTGGACCAGGCCATCTTGCCGAGGTGCAGCGCCTGATCGCGCCCGTCGATCCGCGCGGTGTTGTGCGCGGCCGTTTCGCGGAAGTGTGCCTCCCACGGCCCCCCGCAGTTGTAGGCGAACAGTCCCGAATCCACCAGCACGCGCCGGCCGTCGAGCGCGAGCACGATGGAGAGGCAGTCGGCGTGGCCGTGCATGGAGTTGGGCACCGCGTCGGTGCGCATGCCGGCGGCCTGTTCGCCCGCGTCGAGGCACAGGTAGTCCGCGCGCGCGGACCAGTCGCTGCGTGCGACGAAGTAGCCGCTTGCCGGCATGAGCACGGCCGTCGCCTCGGGTGCGGAGGCCGGCATCGACTCGAAGTCCGTCAGCCCCTGCGATCCGAGAAGCCACAAGGCGTCTTCGAAAAAGCGTCCGGCGGCGGCTTTGAAGTCCGGGCGGCCCAACACGACGGCTCCGATGGCGAGGTACGGCCTGAAGTCCCATAGTGGGAGATGCTCGAGCCTGATCGGCTTGCCATCGTCGGCGCCGCCGATCTCGGGCGTGCGTCCGTCGGGCAGCATCATCCGCATGCTGAACTCGAGGCCGCGCTCGACGGCGCGCCAGACCGGCGCCGGCAATTCCTCACCGTTGATTCGTCCCAGCAGTGCCGACAGCAGGTAGAAGCCCAGCGTCGCGTGGTGATAGAACGTGGACTGCTCGCTGGTTCCGCCGTCTTCGTAGAACTGTTCCGGCAGCCGCCTTTCCAGAACGGCGCGCGCGACGGTTCTCCAGCGGGATGCCGCAGAGAATTCCGGCAGGCACCAGGAAATGGCGTAGAGCGCCGACGCCTCGCCGATGAGGTGGTTGTAGGGGCTCGAGTAGTGCTCCAGATGGCGGGCCAGAAACCGTCCGTGCAGATGGAGCGCTTCGAGCCATTCGAGATGGAACTCGTCGTCGAGGCTGGGCGCCGTCAGGTGATACGCCCAGAGCCACGACCAGGCCCTGAAGGCAGGCTCCAGCGCGCAGGCCCAGTTGACGCCCGTGCCATACGGGTTGCCGGCAATCCAACCGCGGACGAGCGACTTCATCGCCGCCAGCGACGGCTCGTCGCCGGTGATGAAGTGCGACTTGGCCAGGTCGATCAGGTACTGCTGCCGGCTCAGTTCCCAGACGTGTTTGACGTCGCCAAAGCCCACGTCGCCGCCGTGGACTGGGACGTCGGCATGATAGACACGCGGCCAGGCGCTGCCGGTGACCGGATCGTCCTGCCATGCGATGGCGCCAGCGTACTGATACGTGCCGCCAAAGAACTCGAAGCGGGATTCGCGGGCCATCGCCGCCTCGTGCAGGCAGCCGGCGCGTTCCCGCGCGTAAGGGCCGTCGAAGAGGCGGCGCAGTTGCTCCTGCTCGCGGACGGCCGGAAAGAACCGTTCGGTTGCGCGCCCGCGCGAGTCGAGCAGGGCAGCGCGCCAGCCATCATGCCGATAGGCAGCGCTCAGGTTCCGCTGGAGGTACCCGGGGCGCACCAGCGTCCCCGCGGCATGCGCGCGCCTCTCAACGGCGAGCGCCCCTTTGTAGACCACGCGCGTTGCGATCTCACGCGCCGACATCGCCCGCAGCTTGCTGAGGCGGCGGGCGAGGCCTTGCGAGCTCAACCCCATGCGGCCGCGCCCTCTGGCCTTCCGGGGGTGGTCTCCTGTTCGATCCAGCGCCAGTGCTGCCACACGATGAACTGGTTGTAGGTTCTCTCGAGGATGCCGTACTGCTTGGTGGACAGGCTCCCGAGATGGTTGATCCGCTGTGCCAGCACCTGGAGCCGGAATCCGGGATCGTCCGCGCGGAGCGCGCCGTCGAATCCGCGCAGGAGACCCTGCTGCAGCGGCCGGACGACCGCTTGTCGATACTGGGGCTTCAAGGCCAGGAGGTCGAGTTGTGTGAACAGGCGAGCGACGTCTTGAAGTGGATGTCCCGGTCGCGCCATGGCGAAGTCCAGGACCACGACCCGGCTCCCGCACACCATGACATTGCTGGGTGAGAGGTCCGCGTGGACGGTGACCGCGGCGGGAGGGTCTTTGGCGAGCCGGCTGGTGAGGCGGTCGATATGCCGCAGCACCTGGTCGCGCAGACGTTCGCCGCGTCGGCCGGTCACGCTCGCGATGCGCTGGAGCCGAAGGTCGATGTACTCGCGGGTCCACGCGCCGTCGAAGGCCCCGGCCGCCGGTTCCTGAAAGTCGCGGATCCACGTGCCCGCGGCGACGAACACGTGCTCCAGCGCAGCAGCGCGGGAGGAATTGAACGCCCACCGTATCGTGTGTTCCGCGACGTTCAGCAGTGTCTC
>DATMDI010000404.1:0-9314 GCA_035557875.1 Vicinamibacterales bacterium | reverse complement strand
GCGAGCCGGTGAGGCGGCTCTCGAGGCCGTTGATCGCTTAGATGCCACGGCTGAGCGCGGCAAAGTAGGCGTCGGGCGTCGTGGACTGGTTGGCCGCCCGGCCGGTGAGCTTGACGATCTCTCCCTGCGCGTCGATGACGGCGTCGCTGCTCCCGGTGGCGGGCTCCTCCAGCGCAGGTTTGAGCCACGGGGCCAGCTCCAGCGCCGCGGCCATCGCGGCGTCGAGCTTCGCGCCCACCGATTCCATGAGAATCGACTGGCGGGTGAGCTGGTCGATCTGATCCGGCCGGCGCTCCTGGCTGGCGGCCATCCCGCTCCCGAACCCGCGGGCGCGCGCCAGCAGTTCGCTGAGTTCCGGCCCGTCGGCGACGAGCACGGTGATGAGGTGAGCGCGGGCCGCGTCGGGATCGAGCGTGAGCTTCGACGTGCGGCCGACCTCCGCTACGAGGGCGAGGGCGTCGGCGATGAGCCGGGAATGCCGGGCGAAGCTTTCGTCGGCGGTGAGCGCGGCCGTCTTCGACAGCAGTTCGGTGGAAGCCGCGCGAAGCGCGATCCAGCGCGCCGTGGTCTGCAGCTGCGACCCGAGCCGGGCGTTCACCGCCTCGAGCGCCGCCAGATCCTTCTCCACGTCCACGCGCACGCCGTCGAGCCGGCCGCGATAGCCGCTGTCGCCGTTGAGCACGATGCTGGCGACGTCGCGATGCTGCTGTAGATCCTTGACCAGCGTGAGGGCGGGTTCGGTGTAGTCGAGCCCGCGCAACTGCTGCGCGGCGAACTCCACGCCCAGGGTGTCCACCGCCGACACCATTTTCATCGTCACGACGGCGAAGGGGATGAGAAAGATCACCCCCATCAGCGCCAACTTCTGCCACACCTTCAGATTCCGCATCGTCGGCTGCCTTTACGTGAGCGCCCGCCCGCAGGCGTCCTTGACCCGTTCGATCTCCTCCTCGAGGCGCGCCACGCCGGACGCATCCGCGTCACGGCCCGACTCGAGCTTCGCGCTCAATGCGGCAAGCGGCCTGGCGCCCACGGCCATGGCGCAGCCCTTCAGCGCATGTGCGACCCTGGCGAGCTCCGCGACGTCGCTCGCCGCCACCGCCGCCCGCAAGCGGCCGGCGAGCGCGCTCGAGTCGGCGAGAAAGATCCCGACCAGCGTCCGCACCGTCTCGTTGGGATCCTCGGCACCCTCGTCACGGTAGGACGCGAGCACGTCCGCATCGAGCGGCGCCTCGCTGTCGGGTGCGCCGGGTGTCTCGACACGCGCGGCGGCGCCGGGCCCGGGCGCGTCCGACAGCTGGCGCGTGAGGCAGGCGATGAGTACGTCCTTCGTCGGCAGCTTCACCAGATAGTCGGCGGCGCCGGCCTCGAGAGCCCTGAGGCGCGTCGCGTCGTCGTCGTTGCCCGACAGCACGATGACCGGCGTCGCCGACGTGGCGGCGCGCTGGCGGAAGGTCTGGACCAGTTCCAGCCCGTTGGCGTCGGGCATCACCAGGTCCTGCAGGATGAGGTCGGGCCGCACACGATCCGCGGTGGCCAGCGCCTCGGCCCCGCGCTCGCAGCAGTGCAGCTCGAAGGCGGTTTCGCCGTCGAGCAGCCGCGCGAGCGCCAGGCCGACGAAGCGCTGATCGTCGACGAGGAGAATCGTCGTCCGGGCGCGCGGCGTCGCCGGCGCCGGAGGGGGCTGGGCCGAGGGGACCATGACTGCCACAGTTAATCGGCCGGAGCTGTCGTGGCTGGAGCGCAAACGGCGCCCCCCGCCGTGGCGAGCGCGCGCCGTCGTGTGGCACCGCGTGCCGAGGTCCAGGTCGCGAGGACGGTCAAACCCAGACCCCCTTTTGGTGTTCCATCACTGGGCGAATCAATACCCGGCAGACGCCGACTGCGCGCGTCCACGTCCACCACCCGGGACGTCGAGGGCGAGGTTTCATCTCGCTGTCCCTGGCGCAAGACCCCGGCCAATCCCCCTCGTGAGTTCCCGGGGACCTGAACTATTTCACTGTCAGAGGCTTGCAGTTCTCAGCCGCGGATCACGATTCCGTACGCCGCATGGCGTGTGTGCCGTCGCGAGACGCGCCGCCGTGTGCAGCCGCGACGAGGTGGGACGTTGAGTGCTTGTGTGAGCGAGGGTTACGGGTGTGCTCAACCGCGAGACACGCTGGTACCGTTTCGGACCACCGCCCACGACCGTAGTTATCGGCAGGCCGCGGGCACGGTTGCGACCGTTTTGTTCGTTCCGGCGTCCAATCAAGTGTCTAGCGAGGCTCGCCTCGATCCGACGAGCAGGCTCCGCCTCGCTGGATGGCAGTATCGAGTTATCCGCCCTTCGGTCGGGCGGCGCGATCGGGATGGCGCACGGCGGGCCGCGCCAACACACGGGCTGCCGAGCGCGGGCGGGCCCGGAGGATTGCCTCCCCTCCGGGCCCGTCGCTTTGCGGCCCGCCGCCGCGCCCGCGACCGCCCTCTCGTGCGGCGTCGCCGCGGCGGTGGGTGTCTTCTTCGGTTTCTACCCCGCGCGCAAGGCCGCTCGCCTCAATCCGATTGAAGCGCTGCCCTATGAGTAGACGCGCGCGTGCGCGGTGACGGTCAGATGGAACAGGGCAGGCAGGTCGTAGTGGTCGGCAGCGCGTGGAGCCGCCGCGGATCGATCGACCGGCCGCACTTCGCACATTCGGTGTAAGTGCCGTTCTCCAGCCGGTCGAGCGCGAAGCGGATTGCACTCATCTCCAGGCGTCCGCCGCGCTGTGCTACCCGATTGAGCTGCGCTTCCAACTGCTGACGAATCTGCACGTGGGTCGTATCCATGTCTGCTCCCGGCCGCGCCCCGCGGCCCCCGCTACCGACAAAGCAAATGAACGGCCAGAGAAACGAGGAATAACGCAGATGGGGGGGACACGAACAGGACTGGTGGGACTGAGGCCGGCGAAGGCGGGTTCACCGCGTTGTTGTTCCAGCGCGGATCCATCGCGCCGTCGCGGTGACGACACAGGCCAGCAGAACGAGCCGCCGCACTTGCGAATCCGCCAGGTGCGACAGCGTCGCAAGACGCACAGGTCGCAAGACTGATTCTCAGAATCGCTTGCAAGCTCACGTCGTGGGGCGTCGCTGCTGTAGCGTCGCAAGACATGGACGATCTGCTTGCGGCGTTTGGTTTGGGCCGCGCCATCACGCTTGGGACGGCCACGATCGTCTCGGTCGGCGCGCTCTTCACGGCGCCGCTCGCCGCCGGACCGCCCGCCCTGCCGCCGGAGGCGTCTGGCGAACAGATCTATCGCGCCGCCTGCGCCACCTGCCACGGCCTCGACGGCACGGGCGCCACGCGCGACACTGTCGGGTTCGCGCTGCCGCTGCCCAACGGCCACGGCTTTCCCGATTTCACCGACTGCGCCACCAATACGGTGGAACCGCTGAGCGACTGGGTCGCGGTGGCCGCTCGCGGCGGCCCCGTGCGTGCGCTCGACCGCCACATGCCGGCCTTCGGCGAGGCGCTGTCGGTCGAGCAGCTCGAAAGGGCCGTACGCCATCTCTGGACCTTCTGCACCGACGCGTCGTGGCCGCGCGGCGACCTCAACCTGCCGCGCGCCTTCTTCACGGAGAAAGCGTTCCCAGAGAACGAGACGGTGTGGACGACGGGCGTCACGGGCGCGGGACAGAAGGCCGTCACGAACGAGCTCGTCTACGAGCATCGCATCGGCGCCCGCGGCCAGTACGAAGTGAAGGTGCCGTTTTCGGCCCAGCAGAGTGAGGCGGGCGGCTGGAACCGCGGGATCGGCGACGTCGAGGTCGCCGTGCGCCGGACGCTCTACGCCAGCCACGAGCGCGGCAGCATCTTTGCGGCGGGCGGCGCCGTGACCTTTCCGACCGGCAAGGAAACCGCAGGGCTCGGCAACGGCTACACCGTGGTCGAGCCGTTCGCGATGTGGGGCCAGACGCTTGGCCGCAACGGTTTCCTGCAGCTGCATTCCGCGCTCGAGATTCCAACCGATCAGGAGGAGGGGCGTAACGAAGGCTTCCTCCGCACGGCGTTGGGATACACGTTCTCGCAGGATCGTGGTTTCGGCCGGGCCTGGTCGCCGATGACGGAGGTGATCGTCGCCAAGCCGAAGGGCGGCGCCACCGAATGGGACGTCGTCCCGCAGGTGCAGGTGTCGCTCAGCAGGCTGCAGCACGTGCTGCTCAGCGCCGGCGTCCGCGTCCCGCTGAACGAACGCCAGGATCGCAAGCCCGAGCTCCTCACCTACGTGCTCTGGGACTGGTTCGACGGCGGACTGTTCCAGTTCTGGAAGTAGGACCGATGCGACCGCTCGGCCCGCCCGCGATTGCCTTCACGAGCGCCGCGTGGCTGCTCTCGATGCTGCTGGCCGCGCCGAGCGCGAGAGTGGCTGCGGCTCAGACCGACCGCCGCGGGCGCCGCCCTCCGCCGTCGCACGCGGCGATGTCGCTGTTCACGCACTCCGACGACTGCGTCGCCTGCCACAACGGACTGAGCACTCCATCGGGTGAAGACGTCTCGATCGGCTCGACCTGGCGCGCGACGATGATGGCCAACTCGGCACGGGACCCGTACTGGCAGGCGGGGGTACGCCGGGAAACAATCGATCACCCGCGGCACGCGGCGGCGATCCAGGACGAATGCGCGGCCTGCCACATGCCGATGTCCACCCGCATCGAGCGCGCCGACGGCGGCACCGGCCGGGTGTTCGACCACCTGCCTCTCGCGGCGGGCGAGACGTCCGCGCTGCACCGGCTGGCGTCGGACGGCATCTCGTGCACGGTGTGCCACCAGATCGCGCCGGAGCGGCTCGGCACCCGCGGCAGCTTCAACTCGAATTTCGTCCTGGCGTCCCCTTCGTCCGGCGGCGCCCGGCAGATCTTCGGGCCCTACGCGATCGATCCCGGCCGCCAGAAGATCATGCAGTCGGTCACCGGCTTCGTGCAGGCCGAGGCGCCGCACATGAAGCAGTCGGAGCTCTGCGCCTCGTGCCATACCCTCATCACGGACGCGTACGGCCCGGACGGCGAAGTGATCGGCTCCCTCCCCGAGCAGATGAACTTCCAGGAATGGCTGCACAGCGATTTCCCCCGCGAGCAGCGCAGCTGCCAGTCGTGCCACATGCCGCGGGCCGACGGACCGATTCGCGCGGCGTCGGTCCTCGGCGACGCGCGCGACAGCCTCGCCCGCCACGTCTTCGTGGGCGGCAACGCGTTCATGCTGCGGATGCTGAACCGGTATCGCACCGAGCTTGCGGTGGAGGCCCTGCCGTCGGAGCTCGATGCCACAGCCCGCGCCACCATCCGCCAGCTCCAGGAAGACACCGCGCGAGTGGTGGTTTCACGCCCCCACGTGACGGGCGGTGTGCTCGGATTCGAGGTGGAGGTCCGTAACCTGACCGGGCACAAGTTCCCGACCGGCTATCCCGCGCGCCGGACGTGGCTGCACGTCACCGTACGCGACGCGAGCGGCGGCTCGGTCTTCGAATCGGGCGCCATCGACGGGACCGGCGCCATCCGCGGCAACGACGGCGATACCGATGCCGCCGCCTTCGAGCCCCATTACGAGGAGATCACGGGCCCCGGCCAGGTGCAGATCTACGAGCCCGTGCTCGGCGATCGACTCGGCGCGCCCACGACCGGCCTGCTCGCCGCGGTGCGCTACTTGAAGGACAACCGCCTCCTGCCTCGCGGCTTCGACAAGGCGACGGCGGACGCGGAGATCGGCGTGTATGGCGCCGCCGCAGCCGACCCGGACTTTGGCGCCGGCGGCGATCGGACGCGCTACCGGATGCCCGTATCGGGCGCCGGACCCTATCAAGTGGAGGTCGAGCTGCGGTATCAGTCGATCGGCTACCGCTGGGCGCATAATCTGGAGCGCTATCAAGCGCCCGAACCTGCCCGGTTCGTCCAGTACTACAAGGCCGGCGCCGCCGGGTCGTCCGTGGTCGTCGCAACCGCGGTCGGACAGAGCCCTGAGCCCTAAGCCGACAAGGACCGTCACCCATGGCTGCACTGCACCCGCAGATCGTCCACTTCACCATCGTCTTCATCCTCGTCGGCGTCGCGTTCCGGTTGGTGTCGCTCTTCGGCCGGCCGGCATGGGTCGGCCCCGCCGCCGCCACGCTCCTGATCCTGGCGGCGCCGATCGCCTATGTGTCGGAGCGCTCGGGCATCGAAGCGCACGGGCCGGTAGAGCGCGCACCGGGCGCGCGCGCGGCCGTGGTCCAGCACGAGTGGTGGGGCACGCACGTGCCGATCGCCGCCGGCGTGGTTGGTCTGCTCGAACTGGCCGGGCTGCTGGTGCGGAAGTCGCCGAAGGCCAAGGCCATCCGGATGGTGTCGGCGGTCGCTGGCGTAGTGTCGGTCGCGTTCGTGTATCAGACGGCGAAGTACGGTGGCGAGCTGGTCTATTCGTACGCGGGCGGTGTCGGGATCCGCAGCGGCGATCCGAAGGACGTCGAGCGCCTGCTGCTCGCCGGCTTCTACCATCAGGCGCTGGCCGACCGCGAGGCAGGCCGGCACGAGCAGGCCGCGACGCTGATTACCCAGGCGGCCGATCGGTTCCGCGGCGACCTCGAGGTGCAGTTACTCGCGGCCGAGTCGCAGCTTCTGGACCGGAAGAATCCCCAGGCCGCCATCGAGGCCCTCATGGCGATCACCGTGCCGGACGACAGCCGGCCATTGGTGTCGCGCAAGGCCACGCTGCTCGCCGACGCCTACGAGGCGGCCGAGCGCAAGGCGGACGCGATTGCGACGCTCGACAGCCTGCTGAAGGTCTACCCCAACGGCCGGCTGCAGCAGCGGCTGGACGCGCTCAAGCGCTAGTGGCCACTAGGCCACGCGTCAGGACCGGACGGCCGCGCGCTGCAATGAGGCACGGCTCGCGATCCGCTTGCGGTAGGCCCACCAGGCGCGCAGGCCGAGCAGCACGGTGAGGCCCACGGCCCAGCGCCGCGGCTCGGTGATGTCGGCCTTCACCAGCCACCAGAAGTGAATGACGCCGCCGATGGCCGCCACGTAGGCGAGCCGGTGCAGCGTCTGCCAGCGGCGTCCGAGCTTGCGGATGGCAAAGCGGTTCGAGGTGAGCGTGAGCGCGAACAGGATCACGAACACCGTCATGCCGACGGTGATGAACGGCCGCTTCACGACGTCTTCGATCATGAAGCTCACTTCGAAGTAGTGGACGAAAACGACCCACGTGAGCATGTGCAGCACCGCGTAGAAGAACGCGAACAGCCCGAGCATGCGCCGCAGCTTGATCAGATCGTTCCAGCCGGTGAGCCGGCGCAGCGGCGTGATCGAGAGCGACGCGAACAGCGTCCCGAGAATCCAGGTCCCGGTCTGGTCGGTGATGTAGTCGCCCGGGTTGGCGGTGAGGTCGTTGGTGTAGAAGCCCCACACCAGCAGGGCAAAGGGGACGAGGGCCGCGATGAACACCGCGGCCCTCAGGACGGTGATGGGCTTCAGCATCCGGACGCGCGCGGGCGCCGCCGGACGTGCAGCGGCCGGCGGCTCAGAAGTTTTTCCGGAGGTCCATTCCGGCGTAGAGGCTCTGAACCTGGTCGGCATAGCCGTTGAACATCTCGGTCTTGCGGTTGGCGATGAAACTGGGCAGCCGCTTCTCGCGAGCCTGGCTCCAGCGCGGATGGTCCACGGTCGGGTTCACGTTGGCGTAGAACCCGTACTCGTTGCGGGCCATCGCCTGCCAGGTGTTGATCGGTTGCTTCTCGACGAAGCGCATCCTGACGATCGACTTGATGTTCTTGAAGCCGTACTTCCACGGCACCATCAGCCGGATGGGTGCGCCGTTCTGCGCCGGCAGCACCTCGCCGTAGATGCCCACCGCCATGATCGACAGCGGGTGATTGGCCTCGTCGAGGCGCAGCCCCTCGCGGTACGGCCACTCGAGCAGATCGGTGCGCTGCATCGGAAAGCGCGCGACGTCCTGCAGCGTGGTGAACTCGACGTACGCCGCCTTGCCCTGCGGTTCGGCCCGCTTGATGAACTCCGACAGGGGGATGCCGACCCAGGGGATGACGAACGACCACGCCTCCACGCAGCGGAAGCGATAGACCCGCTCCTCGAGCGCGTAAGGCTTGATGAAGTCCTCGAGGTTGTACTTCGCCGGCTTGTTGCAGAGCCCGTCCACCTCGATGGTCCAGGGCGTGGGCTTGAACTTGGTGGAGTTCTTCTTGGGTCCGTCGCCAGCACCCGGAGCGAACTCGTAGAAGTTGTTGTAACTGGTGACGTAATCGTAGGCGCTCGGCGCCTCCGTGGTGCTGAGCGGACTCTTTTTGACGTTCGGCAGCTTGGTCAAACCGCCCTGCGCCAGCGCGTCGTCGGCAAGCGAGCCGAACCCGGCAGCCACGAGGGCCGCGGCCGATCCCTGGATGAACTCCCGGCGTCTCAGGTACACGCTCTTCGGGGTGATCTCGGAAGAACGAATGTCCGGTGTCTTCTTGATCAGCATGAGTGGATTATAGGCCTCTTCGAAGCCCCACAGGGGTAAATGCCCACAGTGGCTGGAGGTTACGACGCTGGGCTTCGAGGAACGGCCGGGCCGGTCGAACGCCAGCGTTTCGGCGCGCCGCGGATGGGCCGGCGGACGCTGTTCTAGCGGACGGCGCGCCAGCCGTCGACGCGCTGGAGGGCCTGGGCAAAACAGGACTCGGCCCGGGCCTCGGCCTCGCGTCGCGCCGCAACCGACACGGCGCCCGTCAGTTCGGCGTCCTCGGGACACCGGATGCGTCCTTCGGCCACGCTTTCGCTGCCGGCGCGGGTGAAGTAGCGTGCCGCGCCGATCCGCACCCAGGCGTGGCGATCGCCGAGGGCCGGCGACACGAGCGCCTCGGCCACGGCACGGGCCACGGCGCGCTCGAGACCGTCGCGCTGATCGAGCAGCGCCACCGGCGCCAGGTCGATCTCGCCGCCACGCACCTGGGCACTCACCCACCACGGTTCGCCGGTGGCGCGCCGGAAGCCGTCGAGCGACGCGTGCAGCCGGATGGTCAGCGGCGCCGGCGACACGCCGAGCCGACTGGCAATTCGCTGCTGCGCCTGCCCCGCCATTCGCTCCAGATCCTGCGCCTTGACCGGAGAAGCGGCGGCGACCAGCGCGCGGACCTGGCCGTCGCCCTTCGGTGATGGTGGGACGGGTAGGACTGGTGGAACGGGTGGGACGGGCGCGGCCGACGCGACCGGGCGGATCGAGCCTCTCCGAACCGCAGACGACGTCGCGACCCGCAAGACGTCTTCCAGCGCGAGACCCGGGTAGTAACGCCCAAGGATCTGCGCGGCGGTTTCGCCGCGCGCGGCACGGC
>DATMDI010000403.1:0-2016 GCA_035557875.1 Vicinamibacterales bacterium | reverse complement strand
ACGTGGGCGTGGGCGACGTCGCGCACGTCGACGATGCCCCACGTGAGGCTGAGGATGCCGGGATAGACGCCGTTCACCATGTCCGAGACGATCTTGTTCGAGACGTTGAGGCCGGGGCCGAGCGACGGTCCCATGATGATGAACGGGTTCATCGTTACGAGATCGAACGCGGGACGCTCGCGCTCCATGAACGTCCACGCGGCCCGCTCGGCCAGCGTCTTCGACAGGTAGTACGGGTTCCGCCGCAGGGTGGACTTCTCGTTCCAGTCCGCTTCGGTCAGCACCCTGGCGTCATCGGGCTCGTCGGTGACGGCTGCCATCGACGAGGTGAGCACGACTCGCCTCACGTCCGCGGCTTTCGCGCACGCCTCGAGCACCGCGAGCGTGCCGTTCACCGCGGGATCGACGAGGTCGCGCTGCGGATCGTCGACTTGAATCACGTACGGGCTGGCGGTGTGGAAGACCGTGGTGCAGCCGCGCACCGCCGCGTCGAAGGACGACGGCTCCAGCAGATCGGCCTCGACGAGCTCGAGCCGGTCCGCGGCGCCCGGCAGCGACTGCAGGTGCGGCACGGCCGCGCGGCGTGCCGTGCCACGCACGGCGAGCCCGCGTTCGAGCAGTTCGCGCACGAGCCACGAGGCCACGAACCCCGACGCGCCCGTGACGCAGACACGTGCGTCAGGCGACAGTGGCGGCACTCAGAGGTCCACCCGATCGCCGTGCGAGCGCGGCGACGAGATCACCAGCATCTCCACGTCGGCCGCCGATCGGTTGAAGAACTGGTGCGGCGTACCTGGAGGCACCTCCACGCCCTGACCGGCGGCGAGCGCCACTTCCGCGCCGTCGATCTCGAGCGTGGCTTCACCCGCCAGGACGTAGAAGAACTGCCGCGCGCGGACATGCCTGTGACGGTGTTCCCGGTCGCCCGGCGGTACGCGCTCCTGGATGACGCTCAGGTCAGCGCCTTCGAGCAGGTGCCAGCCCTCGCTGGCCGTGCCCCACTGATAGTGCTTTGCCGAGCCTTGATCGATTACGCGCATGTCACCCGCCCGGCGGGGCTGAAGCCCCGCCCTACCGACCTGCCGAGCCCACCATTCGTAGGGCGGGGCTTCAGCCCCGCCAGCCCTTACTTCTTCGGCGTCAGGCGGACGAGATCGGTGCCCAGGAAGATATAGAGATTGCCGTCCGGCCCCTGCCGGACTTCGCGGACGCGCTGCTTCCGATCGACCAGCAGCTTTTCTTCCGCCACGACCCGATTCTCGTTTAACACCAGGCGCACCAGGTGCTGCCCCGCCATCGCGCCGACGAAGAGGTTGCCCTTCCACTCGGGAAACTGGTCGCCGGTGTAGAAGGTCATTCCTGAAGGGGCGATCGAAGGCACCCAGTAGTAGAGCGGCTCCTCGACGCCCTTCATCGACGTGTTGCCGGTGCCCACTTTGACACTCTTCCGGCCATCGTTCTGGCGCGCGTCGTACTGGCGGCCGTACGACACGTCGGGCCAGCCGTAGTCGCGGCCGGCACGGACGATGTTGATCTCATCGCCCCCTTGCGGGCCATGGTCGACCACCCACAGATCGCCCGTCCCGGGATGAATGGCGGCGCCCTCCGGGTCTTTCAGGCCGAAGGCGTACACCCACGGCGACACGTTGGCACGCCCCAGAAACGGGTTGTCCTTCGGAATCGAGCCGTCGCGCCCGACGCGCAACACGCCGCCCGCGAAGTTGCGGCGCTCGTCCGGGTCGAGGACCGCGTTGCGCTCATTGCCGTCGAGGTCGGAGTCGTAGAACCGGAAACGATCCGAGCCGGTGACGAGCAGGTTGCCGTCGCGCCCAAGCTGGATGCGCCGCTCTGCTCCGTCGGCCAGATCGCGGACGTCCTCGAGGCGCTGGTTGTCCTCGCTCAGGCGGGCGCGCGCCACTTTCTCCATGCCGATGTTGAGAAGCCGCCGCTCGGCCAGCGACTTGGTCCACACGTCCTCGTAGAGGAAGTGCAGCGGCCAGGCACCCGGCGCCTCGC
>DATMDI010000402.1:0-8281 GCA_035557875.1 Vicinamibacterales bacterium | reverse complement strand
ACGAGGCCTCGCTCATCCAGCCGACCTTCGTTCATGATTTCCCGACCGAAGTCTCGCCGCTCTCGAAACAGCGCGCGGACGATCCCGATACGGTCGAGCGGTTCGAGCTGTACATCGGCGGCTTCGAAGTCGCCAACGCCTTCAGCGAGCTCAACGATCCGGCGGAGCAGCGCCGCCGCTTCGAGGCGCAGCTCAAGGACAAGGCGGCCGGCGACCTCGAGGCCCACGCGATGGACGAGGACTACATTCGTGCCCTCGAGTACGGCCTGCCGCCGACCGGCGGGGAAGGCGTCGGCATCGACCGTCTGGTCATGCTGCTGACGAACAGTCCGTCGATTCGGGATGTCATACTGTTTCCGTTGATGAGAAAGAGGGAATAGTTGAACGTCCCTTTTGAGCTGCACATCGAGATCCAGCCCGCCTGGGGCGCTGGCAAGATCGCCACCGAGATCTTCGAGCGCCTGAACCAGGAGTCGCTGATTCAGCCGACCTTCGTCCACGACTTCCCGACCGAGGTGTCGCCGCTCTCGAAGCAGAAGGCCGACGATCCCGACACGGTGGAGCGGTTCGAGCTCTACGTCGGCGGGTTCGAGGTGGCCAACGCGTTCAGCGAGCTCAACGATCCGGCCGAGCAGCGGCGGCGCTTCGAGGCGCAGCTCGCGCAACGCGCCGGCGGCGACGATGAAGCCCATGCCATGGACGACGACTACATCCGGGCGCTCGAATACGGCCTGCCCCCGACCGGCGGCGAAGGCATCGGCATCGACCGCCTGGTGATGGTGCTGAGCAACAGTCCGTCGATCCGCGACGTCATCCTGTTCCCGTTGATGCGGCCGCGGTAGCGCCTAGTCATGCGGTTCGAGCTGTTCGTCGCGCTTCGCTATCTGCTCGCACCGCGGCGCCAGGCGCGCGTCTCGCTGGTCTCGCTGTTCTCGACCATCGGCGTGGCGGTGGGCGTGATGGCGCTCATCATCGCGCTCGCCCTGATGACCGGGCTGCAGGGGGAGTTGCGGGCCAAGCTGCTCGGCGCGGTCGCGCACATCTACTTGTCGAAGGCCGCCGGGTTCGCGGACTACAAGGCCGATGTGGCGGCGGTGCGCAAGGTGCCGGGCGTCATCGGCGCGGGACCGGCGATCATCGGCAAGGCCCTCGCGTCCACCAACCGCAACGAGGCCTTCATCACGGTGAAGGGGATCGACCCCGCGCTCGAGGTCGACGTGACCGACATCCAGAGCGCGATGCGGAAGGGCAGGATCCAGGATCTGGTTCCGCGGCCGGACGCCGACGGTGTCGAGGGGCGGCCCGGCATCCTGCTCGGGCAGGACCTGGCCGGGCAGCTCGGCGTGTCGGTGGGGGACACGGTCACCCTGCTGACGACGCAAGGGACGCTCTCGCCGCTCGGGGTGATCCCGCGGTCGGTCCTGGTGCGCGTGGCCGGCATCTACAGCCTCGGGCTGCTCGAGTTCGACAGCCAGTACGGGTTGGTCTCGCTCGAGTTCGGGGAACACCTGCTGTCGAAGGTCGAACCGGATCTGATCCAGATCCGGGTTGCCGACCTCTACCAGGCACCGGCCATCGCCCAGGCGCTCGAACGCACCCTCGGCGCCGGCTACACCGCGCGCGACTGGGCCAGCCTGAACCAGTCGCTCTTCTCGGCGCTGTGGCTGGAGAAGATGGGCATCTCGATTGCGGTGGCGCTGATCATCATCGTCGGCGCGCTCAACATCATCTCGTCGCTCATCCTGATGGTGATGCAGAAGAGCCGCGACATCGCCATCCTCAAGACGATGGGGGCGTCGTCGCGCAGCGTGATGGCGATCTTCATCGCGCAGGGGACCGCCATCGGCGTCGTCGGCACCGCCATCGGCGGCGCGGGCGGGCTGGCGCTGTGCTGGGTTCTCGACCACTACAAAGTGGTCAACATCCCGATCGACGTCTACCAGGTGTCGTACGTGCCGTTCATCGTGCTCCCGCTCGACTTCCTGATCGTGGTGGCCGGCGCCGTGATCATCTGCTTCCTGTCCACGATCTATCCGTCGCGGCAGGCCTCGCGGCTGGATCCCGTGCAGGCGCTTCGGTTCGAGTGATGCCGCTCGTCCACGTCGCCGCGCTGCACAAGTACTACACCGCGGGCGCGGCACGGCTGCACGTGCTGCGCGATCTCAGCCTGGACGTCGAAGCTGGGGAGATGGTGGCCGTCGTCGGCGCATCCGGCGTCGGCAAGAGCACGCTGCTGCACGTGCTCGGCGGCCTCGATCGCGCCGACGGGGGCGCGGTGGAAGTGGGCGGGCGCGCGCTCAGCGAAATGTCGGACGCGACCCTGGTCGCGTTCCGGAACCGGAGCGTCGGCTTCGTCTTCCAGTTCCATCACCTGCTGCCGGAGTTCACCGCGCTCGAGAACGTCGAGATGCCGATGCGTATCGGCGGCTTGCCGTCGGGCGAAGCGCGCACCCGCGCGGCGGAACTGCTGGCGCGGGTCGGGCTGGGCGAGCGCCTCGAGCACCGGCCGAGCATGCTCTCCGGGGGCGAGCAGCAGCGGGTGGCAGTAGCGCGCGCGCTGGTGATGCGGCCGTCGCTGTTGCTGGCCGACGAGCCCACGGGCGATCTCGACGAGCCGACGGCGGAGTCGCTCCATGGTCTGCTGCGGCAGATGCACGCCGAGCACGGTTTGACGTCGGTGATTGCGACGCACAACCCGAAACTGGCGGGCGCCTGTGACCGCATTCTGCGACTGGAGAGCGGCCAGTTGCGGCCGGACTGAAACAGGCGGGTGGGGCTGATAAGGCCGCGGCCTTCGGCCGCGGTGAGGCGGGTAAAAGCGTTCTTGCCCGGACCCTACCCGCCTTACCCGCCCAACCTGCCTTACCGCGCCGAAGGCGCGGCCCTAGGGTGTGCGGCGCGCCGGATCGGCTGTCTCGGCGGGGACGTCGGCAGGATCGCCGTCGTGGCTGCCGTGACGCGCCAGTACCGTGAGCAGCGCATCCACCGAAACGGGCTTCGGGATGAACCCGAGCACGCGCAGCCCGTGGGTGCGGGCGACGGTCTCCATTTCGCGCTGGGTGTCCTCGTCGGCGCCGCTCGAGATGACGATCGAGGGGCTGAAGCCTTCGTCGCTGACCTGCTTGAGGAATTCGATGCCGTCCATCTCCGGCATGAGCAGGTCGCACACGACCACGTCGATCGCCTGCCCCTCGCGGAACGCCTCGAGCGCCGAGCGTCCGTTCGTGGCCCAGAAGAGCGGGCCTATCCCCGCGCGAGCCAGGAGACGCGCCAGGAACTGGCGCTGCAAATCGTCGTCGTCGACGACCAGCACGCTCAGCGAGCCGTTCTCCAGGCTGCCGTCAATCCGTCTATCCACGAAACCGCCCTCTGTACCGCCGAGCCGACGCCCCGCGCGTCCGGCTCGATCTGTGATTAGACCATAGCGAGCCCTCTGCGGGAGCCCTGCGTGCACTGTTTTCGTCCCCGCTCACGTCGGGCTTGCCGCGTTGAGAAAGTCGCTGACGCGATGCCATTCGCGCTCGAACTCAGCCAGGACGACCCCGGGTTCGTCCACACGGCCGTCGCGCGCCTGGCGCTCGAGGCGCTCGCAGACCGCCGCCAGGGATGAGGCGGCGACCAGCCGCGCCAGCCCCTTCATCCGATGCGAGGCATGGCGAATGGCGGTGCAGTCGCGTCGAGACAGCGCGTCGCGCAGCGCTGCCGCCTCCTTGACGCTCGCGGTCCGGAATCCCGCCAGCATCTCCGCTTCGAGGGCGGCGTCGCCATCCATGATGGCCCGCAGCTGCATGCGGTCGATCGGGGCGCCGTCGTCGACCGGGGTGGGCGCCACCGCCGCGGCTGAGACGGCTTGCAGCTCCGCCGTCCGATCCACCCAGGTGCGGAGTACGCGTTGGACGGTCGGCAGCGCTGAGGGCTTGGCCAACACGTCGTCCATGCCGGCGTCGTGGCACGCCGCCACGTCGTCGGGCATGACGTTCGCGGTCCAGGCGACGATCGGAATGTGTTCGCCGGCGCCGCCTTCGGCCTCGGACCGGCGCACGGACCGGGCGAATTCGAAGCCGTCCATGCCGGGCATCTGGCAGTCGGCCAGGATGAGCGCGTAGCCGCCTTGCGCGAGCATCTGCAGCGCTTCTTCGCCGTCGCAGGCCTGCTCGGCTTCGTAGCCGAGGGCGGCCACCTGACGGGCGAGCACGGCGCGGTTGAACTCGTTGTCGTCGACCACCAGGATGCGCCGCGCGTCGACGCCCGGCCGTACGCCGCCCGGGGGCAGCGCCCGCAGCGCAAAGCCCGAGACCGGCGCCGCGTCGGCGACCGCGGCCGACGCGATTTCGAACTCGAGGCTGAGGGTGACGGAGGTGCCGCGACCCGGCTCGCTCGACAGCCCGATCGTGCCGTTCATCAGTTCCGCGAGGCGGAGCGAAATGGCGAGGCCGAGGCCGGTGCCGCCGCGGTTGCGCGAACTGGGAGCCTCGGCTTGGACGAACGGCTGGAATAGCCGGAGCTGGTCCTCTTCCGAGATGCCGATCCCTGTGTCCGCCACCACGATCTCGAGGCGCTGCGTGTCGTGCCTGTTTTCGAGGACGCGGGCCCGGATCGAGACGGTGCCGGCTTCCGTGAACTTGACGCCGTTGCCGACGAGGTTCAGGAGCACCTGACGAAGGCGGACCGGGTCGAAGAGGAGCCGGGGCGCGAGCGAACTGTCCGCGTGCCACTCGAGCCCCAGCCCCTTGCGCCGCGCCCCGTCGGCGAAGGTCAGGGCAACGCTGCGAATCAGCTCACCGATCGACGACGGCGCCGGCGCCAGCGTGAGGTGCCCGGCTTCGACCTTGGACAGATCGAGCACGTCGTTGAGAATCTGGAGCAGCGACTGCGACGAGGCGTTGATGACGCCGAGCATGTCGCGGTGCTCGCGGTTCGAGGTGGAGATCTCGAGGAGCTCGACCATCCCCAGGATCGCGTTCATCGGCGTGCGGATTTCGTGGCTCATCGCCGCCAGGAAGGCGCTCTTGGCCCGATTGGCCGATTCGGCGGCGTCGCGCGCCTCGCGCAGCGTGCGTTCGGCCTCGACGAGCGACGAGATGTCCACCCAGTAGCCGTTCCAGACCGCGTCGCCGCCGGTGCCGAGACGGCTGGCCACGCTGCGGCTCCACACGACGCGCCCGTCCTTCCGCTGGACGCGGAACTCGTGCGACCACTCCATCGCGCCGCCGGAGATGGCCGCGCGCAGGCTCTGAAGGAAGGGGCGGCGATCCTGTTTGACCACGGCGGCGAAGACCAGGCGGGGAGCGCGCAGGATCGCCTCGCGGCCGACGCCGAGGAGATCGAGCACGCCGGCGCTCAGGAAGTTGAAACGGACCCGGCTGCCGCCGGACCACTGGAACTGGTATACCGCGCCCGGCAGGCCGTCGGTCACTTCGCGCAGGCGGCGCTCGGCGGCCACCATCGCCTCTTCCGCGTTCTTGCGCGCGTCGATGTCGGCGTTGGTTCCGGTCATGCGCTGGGCGCGGCCGTGGGCGCCGCGCTCGGTGACCATGCCGTGCGACTGGATCCATTTCCAGCGCCCGCTGACCGTGCGCACCCGGTGCTCGACGAGGTACTCGGGCCGCTCGCCCTTGAGTGCGGCAAAGGCGGCGGCGGTGATGCCGGGGAGATCGTCGGGGTGCACCAGCGCGATGAGCGACGCGATCGGCACCACGACGTCGCGGCGCTCGGTGCCGAGGATGGTGCCCCAGTCCTCGCTGAGGAACACGCGGCCCGCGTCGACCTCGAGGTCCCAGAGCGCCAGCTTCGACCCGCGCAGCGCCAGCCCGAGGCGCTCGCGCACGATGGCGAGCTCCGTCTCGGCGATCTTCCGCGTCGTCACGTCGCGGAAGATGCCGCGCGTCACCAGCGGCGCGCCTTCTTGAATGTGGGCGCTGACGTTCCCTTCGAGCACCACGCGCCGGCCGTCCTTGCAGAGCATGGTGACGTCGAAAGTGCCCACCTGCTCGCCGCGAATCAGCCGCAGCAGCAGGCCTTCGAGGACCGCGGCATCCTCGGGCGCCACGACGTCGAACAGGTTCAGCTGCTTCAGGTCCTCGTCGGTGTAGCCGAGCAGGCGCTTCCACGCCGGGTTCACCTGGACGAACCCGCCGAGCGCGTCGACGCTCTGGAGCAGATCCGTGCTGTTGTCGAAGATGGTGCGGAAGCGTGCTTCGCTCTCGCGCGCCTGCGCCTCGAGCCGCCGGCGGACGATCACCTCGCCGCTCAGCTCCGCCGTCCGGTGCTGCACCTCCACGGCGACGGCGATGCTCAGCCCCGCCTCGGTCAGCACGAACAGTCCGGTGAGAAAGGTGAGCAGCACCGCCCCGGCCAGCATCAGACGCCCGTCGCGCGTCTCGCCGGGCAGCAGGTCGGGACGCACCGGCGCGAGGTCGAGGCGCCAGGCCCGCCCGCCGAAGACGACGGGCAGGCTGACACGCAGGCTGGCGCCAGCGCGCGCCGGCGTGCCCTGCGTGAAGATCGGCACGAAGTCTTCGGGGTTGGTCACGTCGACGAGCGACGCCGCCAGGCGCAGCGTGGCCGCCTCACGCGCGAGGTTCTGGGCCAGGCTGTCGATCGGCAGCACCGACATCGCGAACCCGCGCAGCGTGTCCTGGCGCGCCGCCACCGACGCGGCTGCCGCAGGCATCGCGTAGACCGGCACCACGGCAATGACGGCGCGGGTCGGCCGGTCGCCGGCCAGGGTGACCGGCGCGGTCACCGTGGCCTGGCCGGTGTCGCGGGCCCGCGACATCGCGGCGCGGCGGATCGGGTCCGTCGAGTGGTCGAGACCGCGTTCGGTGTCGGCGGTGAGGGGCGGCTCGACGTAGAGCGTTGGAAAGTACTCCGGACGCCGCGGGGCTACGACGAGCGCGCCCGACTCGGTGGGCTCCAGAATGCGGTACCGCACGCCCTCGCTGGCCGCCGCCTCGAAGCCGGCGCGCGCGGCGTCGGCGACGCGCGGCACCCACTCGAGCGTCTGCACGCCGGGGGCGAGTGTCTGGGCGGCGAACTCGGTGAACTGATGGCGATCGATCCGCGGCGCCAGCGTGAGCAGCCGTTCCACCAGGTGCAGGTTGGTGATCTGCGCGTTGAGCTGGAACTGCAGCTCGTTCTCGATCGCGGCCATCTCGCGTGAGGTGTGCTCGCGCCGTGAGTCCTGGGTCGCGCGATGCGCGACGGCCACGAGCACGCCGACGACGATGAGCGGGATGGCCAGGCGCGCCGCCAGCCCGAGCCGGCGCGGCCGCGCTTCGGGAAACGCCAGGAGCGTGAGCGGCACGAAGAACAGCACGCCGATGGAGTCGCCCATCCACCACGTGAACCAGTTCGGCCACATCTCGCCGAGCGGCAGATCGCCCGAGAGCCAGCGCGCGCCGGCGCCGACGCTCGCCGACACCAGGCACGACACCGGTCCGCTCATGAGCAGGAACGGCACCGCGCTGCGTACGCTGGTCAGCACGCGACCGGCGCGGAGGACCGGGCGCGCCAGGCTGGCACAGAAGAGCGCCTGCAGCGCCACGCCGCCGGCGATCACCAGCGCGACCGCGACGTCGCTCGCGGCGCGCGCGGTGCCCGTCTCGGCCAGCAGCAGTTCCGACAGCCACCAGTTGAAGAGGAACGACCCGAGGAGCACGCCCGGCCACAGACGGGCGCCCCAGATGAGGAGCGCCGCCGAGCCGATACCCGCGGCCGGCCAGATCGAGCTGGCGAATCCGGGCTCGAGGTCGAGCAGGAACCCGACGCGCGCGGCCACGAAGTAAGCCGCGGCGACGGTCGGCACACGCCACCACAGGCTGCGCGGCGAGGCCAGCGGCACCGGGCCGGCGGTCTGCAGCGCGACGAGATCGCGGGGCGTGGGGCTTGCTTCCACCAACGTTCCCGGCGCGGTCTATCGCAAGCCGGCGATGTCGAAGACTGTCTTGGCCATGATCGAATTGTCGTCCTCGCCGCGGCCGGCCGCCATCGTCGCGTGCAGCAACTGCTGGACGATCGCGGTCACGGGCGCGGGGCAGTCGTGCGCGGCCAGCGTGGCCACGACGTTGCGCATGTCCTTCGCGTAGAGGTGCATCTTGAACCCCGGCTTGAACGTGCCCTTGAGCGCGCGGTCGCCATGCACCTCGAGGACGCGGCTCTGGGCGAAGCCGCCGAGCAGGGCTTCGCGCACCTTGGCGGCGTCCACGCCCGATTTCTTCGCCAGGGCCAGCGCCTCGGCCACCACGGCGAGGGTGCCGCCGATGACCATCTGGTTGCACAG
>DATMDI010000401.1:0-24608 GCA_035557875.1 Vicinamibacterales bacterium | reverse complement strand
CGAGTACTTCCAGCGCTGCTTGCCGGTGGCCAGATCGAGCGCGAACAGCTCGCCGTCGCCGCCGCCGACGTAGACCACACCGTCGACGATGGCGGCCGAGGATTCCACGACTTCACCGGCTCTGAAGGTCCACAGCGTCTTGAGCGTGGCCGGTGGCGTCGCGGCGGAGACGCCGGTGAGGGCGGGCGTGCCGCGGAACTGCCGCCAGATGTCAGCGGGCGACGCAATGGGGGACGCGGCGGGGGCAGGGGCCGGTTGCTGCGCCGACGCCGCGGTTCCGCAGACCACGGCGCCGAGCGCGCCGTTCAGCAGCTTCAGCGCCGAGCGGCGGTTCATCGTTCCTACTTTGTTGCGAGCGCGAACAGCTGGCTGCGGTTGTTCAAGTAGATCGTGCCGTTGGCGGGCACAATCGTGCCGTAGACGGCGCTCCCCATGTTCATCTCCCCGAGCACTTCCTTCTTGCGCCCGTGCATCATCACGACGACGTCTCCGTCTTCGTCGCCGAGGTAGACGCGGCCGTCGACGACGAAGGGGGAGCCCCAGACGGCCGCGAACACGTCGTGGTTCCAGAGCTCCTCGCCCGTCTTCGCGTCGATGCAGTGGAGAAAGCCGCTGAAGTCGGCGATGTAGACCAGGCCGTCAACCACCGCCGGCGTCCCGATCGTCCGGCGGATCTTGCTGAAGTGCCAGAGCCGGCCCGTGGTTGTGATGTCGCCGCGCTTGGTGCCGTCGATCGCATACATGTGGCCGACGCCTTCGCCGTGCTCGGGGTCCTGTCCGTTGGCGATGTAGACGACGTTGTCGGCGACGACCGGCGTCGAGATCAGCTCGTTGCGCGTGCGTGGCCAGACCGCATCCTTCGGGTTGGTGTCGAACTCCCAGAGCTTCTTGCCCGTGTTCGCCTCGTAGCCGCGGATCCAGCCGTCGCCTTGCGCGGAGACGACCTGCAGGACACCGCCGATCGTGCCGACGGTGGGCGCCGACCACTGACCGTGCAGGATGCGCTCTCCGACCGAGTTGTCCTCCCACACGAGCTTTCCGGTGTTCTTGTCGATGGCGATGATCGAAGGCGCGCGCGGCGAGGGAATGTTGACGTGGCTCTCGTCCTGTCCGTTCGAGGTGCTGACGAAGACCAGGTTGCCCGACGAGACGGGCGATGAGTTGGCGAGGTTGTGCGGATAGGCGCCGACTTCCTCGATCATGTCGAACGTCCAGAGCACGTCGGCGTCGAACTGCCCGGTGAGCTTCTCGTCCTTGAAGGGGCCGTCGTTCTCGTTGTCGCGGAACCCCTGGATATCGAGACAGATCAGCACGGCGCGGTTGCTGACGTAATAGAGCTTGTCGCCCTCGACCAGCGGCGAGCTGGCCACGCCCTGGAACGGCCAGTCGTTGGCCCGGCCCGCTTCCAGCTTCGGGTGCGTCTGCTGCCACAGGAACTCGCCGTTGGACTCGCGGAAGGCCATGAGCACGCCGCGGTCGCCGCCCTGGTTCTTGTCGCGAACGAGCTCGTTGTTGGTGCCGACGAACACCATCCCGCCGGCGACGACCGGGTTGCCGTAGCTCTGGGACCCGAGGTCGGCCACCCACTTCACGTTCTTCTTGGTCTTGACGTCCCAGGTGGCCGGCAGGCCCTTCATGGCCGACACCATGTTGCGGTCCGGTGTGCCGCCCCACATCGGCCAATCCTTGCCGCCACTCGGCGGGTCGGAGGCGATCAAGGCGGCGCCGAGGCCGAAGGCGAGCGTGAGGGCGGCGAAGGCGCGAACGCGGGAGAAGTGTTTCATCATGGCTGATTCTGGTAGAGCGACAGGTTGTCGATGTAAGTGCCGAACTGCGCGTCGATGAAGAACCCGGGCGCTCCCTCGCGGTTGCCGATCGGATCGGTCTTGTCGATCATCCAGGCTGCCGGTTCGGCTTCGCCGACTGGCCATGCCTTGCCGCGGGCGCGGACCTCTCCGTTCGCCAGGTTCTCCACGCGCAGCTTCAGCCGATACCAGGTATCCGGCTTCCACGCGAACGGGGCCGACATCGTCCGTGTCGTCTCCGGCTCCCACGGCTCGAGCTTGAGCCGCTGCGCGTTGCCGTAGAGCACCAGCGAATAGCGCTGGGCGGTGATGCCGACGTCGCCCTGCTGCCGCCGCCGCAGCGGCGTCCGGACGTCGGCTTCCATCGTGTAGTTCGACCAGTTGGTGGGGCCGATGAACACGCGGGCGCGTTTGAAGAGCGTTTCGAGCGGCTTCTTCTCGAGCACCTTCTGGCCGTCGACGGTCGTGACGGCCAGCTGCGCCCCAGTCGTATTCACCCACCCTGCCGGCACCGTGCCGTCGGCGTACGAATCGAAGCCTTCTTTCCACGGCAGCGGGCGCACGACGCGCGCCCGCGCGCTGCCCTTGAGAGCGCCGACGGTGGCGGTGATCGAGCCGGCCTGTTCCACCGGGTCGGACGCGATCGTGACGCTGTTGTTGGCCGCGGTCCCTTTGAGACCGTCGAGCGTCCAGGTCGCGCCGGTCTCCTCCTTGAGGAACCGTCCCTTGTCGTCGAACAGCCGGACCCGGAGCTTCACCGTCTGGCCGGGCGTGAGCGCGAGCTCGGTGGGCGAGACCTGCAGGTGCGCCGGAGCGCCGGTGCCGGCCTGGGCCGGTTCGTCGATGGCGAACCCGGTGACGGGCTTGGCCTGGCGGGGGCCGATGGCGTAGATCGCGTCGCTCGACACGAAAAAGACCCGGCCGCGCGAGACGGCGGCGCCGCCAAGAATCTGTTCGGGAGTGCCCTCCGACCCGCAGCAGCTGGCCACGCTGTTGGGCAGCTCCACCTGGCTCAGGATCTCACCGCGGTCGGCGTGCGGGCGGACGATGAAGAACTTGCCCTGGTCGGTGCCGACATAGAGCTTGCCGTCCGCCAGGATTGGCGGCGCCTTCTGCGCCGTGCTCAGCTGCAGCGTCCACAGTTCCTTGCCGCTCGCGGTGTCGAAGGCACGCAGCGTCGAGCTGTTATCGATCTGATAGAGGCGCGTGCCGTCGACGATCGGCGACGAGTAGTTCAGCTCCATCCCCTGCAGCGCCCACGCCGCGCTCTTGATCTCGCCGGTCTGCGAGCCGTCGATCGCGGCGAGGAGCCCGAGCGTGTTGCCGGTCAGGTTCTCGTCACCGTGCGACACGAACACGGTGCTGCCGCTGACGGCGACCCCGGTGTTGATGGCCCGCTTGGACAGGGTGTAGCTCCAGACCTTCTCCCCGGTCTGCGGCCTGATCGCGTACACCGCGCCGTCGCCGAGCCCGACGATGAGGAGGCGCTGGCCGTTGATGGTGGCGATGAGCGGCGCCGCGTAGGCCGTGTCGTAGGGCCGGCCGCCCGGATTGGCGACGTAGACCACCTCGCCCGTGCGCTTGTCCAGCGCGATCAGACGGTGCGCGCGGGCCGCGTGCTGGCCCCAGTTCGACACCGCGGCGCTGACGATCACCAGATCGCCGTCGACGAGCGGCGACATGGTCCGGCCGCCGTGGGTCGTGAAGGCGGCGAACTCCTCGCCGAACGATCGGGTCCAGAGGAGCTTCCCGTCGCGGCTCAGCGCGATGACCTGTGCGCCGCCGCTGAGTGCGTAGACGTTGCCCGTGTCCGGATCGGCCGCGGGCGACGCCCAGGCGATCCGATGCGACGGCACGTCGCTCTGGAAGAGGGTGATCTTGTAGTCCCACACCGCCTTGCCGGTATCGGCGTCGAGCGCCAGGACCTGCTCCTGCAGCCTCGCGCCGCTCCCGATCGGGCGCTGCACGTAGACACGATTGCCCATCACGATCGGCGCCGAGCGGCCGCCGCCGGGGACGCGCCAGAGGAAGTTCTGGCCGTTGAGTTGCCACTGCTCGACGAGGCCGGTCTCGCGCGACACGCCGTCGCGGTTCGGCCCCCTCTGCTCGGGCCAGTCGCCGCCCGCCACCTTTCTTTGACTGGGCGCATCGCCAGCGGCGACGCGCGGTGGCCCCTGCGCCGAGAGCGATGCGCCGACGGCCAGCGCAAGTGCAACGAACAGAAGGGACTTTCGCAACATATGTCCTCTGAAATACGGCCGCGCCGGATGGCGTATTTACGACCGAGAGAGTCTATCCTAGCCCTCAGTCATGCGGATGAGACGCCATCAGATGCACCGTCCAGTCGCCGTTTCGCTCGCGCTTGTGCTCGCGGTTGGCCTGTCAGCAGCCGTAATCGCCCAGACTCCCGCTGCGGACTGGCCGCAGTGGCGCGGGCTCGATCGCACCGGCCTCTCGAAGGAGACGGGCCTGCTCAAGCAGTGGCCCACGTCGGGCCCCGCGGTCGCCTGGACGGCCTCGGGACTCGGCGAAGGCTACGGTTCGGTGGCCGTGAGCGGCGATCGCGTGTTCGTCCAGGGCGCGCGCGACCGCGCCAGCGTCGTGTCGAGCCTCAATCGCGCCGACGGAAAAGTCGTCTGGACCAAGGTGATCGGCGGCCGCCGCGACAACGACCGCGGCAACGGGCCCCGCAGCACGCCCACGGTCGATGGCGATCGGGTGTACGTGCTCACCGAGAACGGCGACCTCGTCTGCCTGCGGGTCGCCGATGGTGCGCGGGTGTGGCAGCGCAACATCCTCCAGGACTTCGGGGCGTCGAACATCAGCTGGCTGATCAGCGAGTCGCCGCTGGTCGATGGCAGCCGCGTCGTCGTCACGCCGGGGGGATCCAGCGGCGGCATGGTTGCGCTGGACAAGATGAGCGGCAAGACCATCTGGGCGAGCCGGGACCTGGGCGATGAGGCCGGCTACGCATCGCCGATCGTGGCCGACGTGCACGGCGTGCGGACCTACATGACGCTCACTTCGGGAGCTGGCGTCGGCGTCCGCGCCTCCGACGGCAAGCTGATGTGGCGCTATGCGGCGGCGGCGAATCGCACCGCCAACGCGACCACACCGATCTACGCCGACAACAAGGTGTTCTACTCGTCCGCCTACGGCACGGGCGGCGCGTTGGTCGGCCTGCGCGCCGCGAGCGAAGAGATTCGCGCGCAGGAGGTCTACTTCACGCGCGACATGCAGAACCATCACGGCGGCATCGTGCTGGTGGACGGCTATCTCTACGGCTACAACAACTCGGTGTTGACCTGCCTCGAGTGGGCGACCGGCAAGATGATGTGGCGCGACCGCAGCGTCGGCAAGGGCGCCGTCTCCTTCGCCGATGGGCACCTCTACATCCTGGGCGAGAACAACGTCGTCGGGCTCGTCGAGGCGACGCCTGCCGGCTATCGGGAAAAAGGGCGGTTCACGATCCGCGACCAGGGGTGGCCGAGCTGGTCGCATCCCGCGATCGCCGGGGGCCGGCTCTACATCCGCAATCAGGGCACGCTCACGACGTACAACATCCGTGCGAGCTGATGGCCCTCGTTCATCGTCGGGCCGGCTGAAGCCGGCCTTCGGCAGATCGGGCCGGCTGAAGCCGGCCCCCACGTACTCTGGAGGTTCGATGCGCCGCATCATGATCGGTATCCTGCTCGTCGTGGCCGGGGGGGCCGCCAGCCAGGCGCAGCGCCCATCAACCGACTGGACCCAGTGGCGGGGTCCCAATCGTGACGGCACGATCGCCGCGTTCACTCCGCCGGCGGCGTGGCCCGATGCGCTCGTCCAGCGATGGAAGGTCGAAATCGGCACCGGCTACGCCACGCCGATCGTCGTCGGCGACCGCGTCTACCAGTTCTCGCGCATCGGCGAGGACGAGACGATGACCGCCTTCGACGCGGCGTCGGGCAAGCAGTTGTGGCGGGGCAGCTACCCGGCGCCGTTCACGATGATGAGCGCCACGGTCCAGCACGGTCCCGGTCCCAAGTCGACGCCGGTCTTCTTCAACAACCGGCTGTACTCGATTGGGATGACGGGCGTGGTGACGGCGTGGGACGCGGCCAGCGGCAAGCCGGTGTGGCAGAAGCCCGGCGATCCGAAGAACGTGCCGACGTTCACGACGCACGCGTTTTCGCCGGTGGTGGATCGGGGCTTGGTGATCTTCCATCTCGGCGGCCACAACAACGGCGCCATCACCGCGTTCGACGCCAACGACGGGTCGCAGAAGTGGAGCTGGAGCGGCGACGGCCCCGGGTACGGCTCGCCGGTCGTCGTCACGGTGGATGGCACGCGGCAGATGGTGACGATCACGCAGGGGAAAGTCGTTGGCCTCGACACCGCCAGCGGTGCCTTGCTCTGGGAGCGGCCGTTCAAGAGCAACAACGACACCAATTCCGTGACTCCCGTCGCCGCCGGGTCGACAGTGGTCGTGTCGGGCAACGGCGGACCGTCGGTGGCCTTCTCCATCGGCCGCAAGGGCGGGCAGTGGGCCACGGAGCTGCTGTGGGAGAACGCCGACATCCCGGCTCGCTTCAACGATCCGGTGGTCACCGGCGATCTCCTGATTGGGATGGCGCAGCGCAATACGGGGCAGTACTTCGGGGTCGACATGAAGACCGGGAAGACGCTGTGGACCTCCGAGCCGCGTCAGGGCGCCAAGAGCGCCCTCCAGCGCGCCGGCAACCTGATCTTCATCCTCGAGAACGACGGTGAGCTGGTGGTGGCCCGCGAGAGCAAGACCGCCTTCGACGTCGTCAAGCGCTACAAGGTTGCCGAGGCGGAGACGTGGTCGCAGCCGGCCATCTCCGGGAACCGGATCTTCGTCAAGGACGTATCGACCTTGACGCTGTGGACGCTGAACCAGTAGCCGGGGCTCGGGCCCGCGTCGCGGCACAACCACTCAAGAGGAGCGAGGACCCATCGTGAACCGTTTCGTCATCCGAGCCGCTGCGGCCGCGGCGGCGCTGTTTCCCACCGTCGCCACGGCACAGTCGCCGGTCCCCAGCATTACGCTGCCGCCAGTCGTCGTCACCGCGCAGAAGGAGCCGGCCGACCTGCAGCGGCTGCCCCTCAGCGCGACCGGCGTGCTCGAGGAGACGATCCTCGGCGCCGGCATCCGTATCGCGTCCGACGCCGCGCTGCTGGCGCCGAACGTCCACTTCACGCAGTTCAGCGCGCGGAAGCTGAGCACCGTACGGATGCGCGGCATCGGGTCGAGCCCGGGCAACCCGGGGGTGACGACGTTCATCGACGGCGTACCGCAGCTCAACGACAACACGAGCAGCATCGATCTGCTGAACGTCGAGCGCATCGAGTTCGTGCGCGGACCGCAAAGCGCGCTGTTCGGGCGCAATACCCTGGGCGGCCTCGTCAACATCGTCACCGAGCGGCCGTCGCTCGCGCGGTGGAGCGGCAGCTTCGTGGCGCCGTTCGGCAACTACGGGTCGACGGACCTGCGAGGAACCGTGGGCGGCCCGCTCGGCGACACGGTGGCGGTGGGTTTTTCGCTCGGACACAGCGAGCGTGAGGGGTTCACCACCAACGCGGTGACGGGCAACGATCTCGACTTCCGATCGGGCACGACCTTCAAGGCCCAGGCGCTGTTCACGCCGCGTTCCGACTGGGAGGCGCGCGTCATCGTCTCCGGTGAGCGGGCGCGGGACGGCGATTACGCGCTCAACGATCTGGGGGCGCTGCGGAACAGCCCGTTCCAGGCGGCCCGCGACTTCGAGGGCCATACCGATCGGGACGTGGTGTCCACGACCGTGCTGGTGCGGCATGAAGGGCCGCGCGTGACGTTGTCGTCCACGACCGGCGTCGTGAACTGGCAGACCGACGACTTGACCGATCTCGACTACACGCCGCTGCCGCTCATCACCCGCGAGAACGCCGAAGAAGCGATGCAGTTCACGCAGGAGGTGCGTCTGGCGTCGGCGGCCAACGCGCCCGTGCGGCTCTCGGACGGCGCGGCGCTGCGCTGGCAGTCGGGCGTGTTCTTCTTCACGCAGAACTACGATCAGCTGGCCGTCAACACGTTCTCGCCGTTCGTGCTGTCGCCGCTCGTGCCGTTTTACATCAGGCAGACGTCCCCGCAGGCGGCGCTCGAGGACCTCGGCGTCGGCGTCTACGGCCAGGGCACGCTGACGTTCGGGGAGAAGCTCGACCTGACGCTCGGCGCGCGCCTCGATCACGAGCAGAAGGACGCGCAGATGGACACCTTCCTCTCGCTGGCGATCGCGCCGCCGGCCAGCGTGACCGCCGACCGGAGCTTTACGAGCGTGTCACCCCAGCTGGCCGTGGCGTATCGCCCGCAGTCGAGCCAGACGCTTTACGCGACGGTCGGCCGCGGGTTCAAGGCCGGCGGCTTCAATCCATCTTCACCGCCCGGCAGCGAGTCCTACGGCGAGGAACACACCTGGAACCTCGAGGGCGGCGTCAAGACGGGGTGGGCCGGCGGCCGCGTCACCACCAACGCCTCCGCCTTCCTGATCGACTGGGACGACCTGCAGCTGAACCTGCCGAACCTGTCGGTGCCAGGACAGTTCTACATCGCCAACGTCGGCGCCGCGAGCAGCGCCGGCCTCGAGCTCGAGGTGAACGCCCGCGCCCATCCGCGCCTGGACGTGTTCGGGACGCTGGGTTACACGCACGCTCGTTTCGGTGACGGCGCGATCTCCAGCGGCGTCGACGTGTCCGACAACGACATCCCGAACACGCCCGAATACACGGCCTCGCTCGGCGCGCAGTTCAACCACGCCGTCGCCGCCGCCGTCTCGCTATACGGACGCGGCGAAATCGGCTTCTCCGGCGCCTTTCGCTACGACGACCTCAATCGCGAGGGTCAGGACGCGTACTCGCTGGCCAACTTCCGGGCCGGCGTCCGCGGCCGATACGTCTTCGGCGAGGTCTGGGTCCGCAACGCGTTCGGCACCGACTACATCCCGGTCGCGTTCGCCTACGGCGCGCTGGCGCCGTCGGGGTTCGTCGGGGAGATGGGTGCGCCGCGAACCTTCGGCGTCAGTGGAGGGGTGACCTTCTAGCGGAGCTGTCGTGGGGGCCGCCTTCAGGCGGCCCCCAGTCAGGGTGCCAGCCGCCGCACGAGCGGGGTGGTCGCCATGGTCAAGACGATCGCCATGACGACCATCATCGTGAAGAGCGTCGGCGTGATGACCCCGAGATCGAGCCCGACGTTGAGCACGACCAGCTGCATCAGGCCGCGGGTGTTCATCAGCACGCCGAGGGCCGTGCCCGTGCGCCAGGTCATGCCGACGATTCGCGCCGCCGCCAGGGTGCCGCCCACTTTCCCCAGTGTGGCGACGACGATGATCAGGGCACAGGCGATCCAGCCATCCCAGCCGGGGACGAGGCCGATCTCGGTCCGCATGCCGGCAAACGCGAAGAACGCCGGCAGCAGCAGCACGAGGACGAGACTCTCGAGGCGGTTCGTCAGCGCTTGCGCCAGCCGGCTGTCGTGCGGAATGACGGCGCCGAACAGGAACGCGCCGAACAGTGCGTGGATACCGATCGCTTCGGTCACGAGCGCGGATATCAGCAGCCCGACGATGCCCACGGCGACGTAGCCGTCGCTCCATTCTCCCTCCGCGGCACCGATCAGGCGGCCCAGCACTGGCCGCACGACGATGAACATCACCGCAATGAACAGGATGGTGAGGGCGACGACCGTCAGTGCGGACCCGGCGCTGGCCTGCACCACGCCGACGACGAGCGCGAGCAGGCACCACGCGGTGACGTCATCGACCGCAGCGCAGGCGAGCGCGACGGCGCCAAGCGGCGTCCGCGTCATGCCGAGTTCCGACAAGATGCGCGCCAACACGGGAAAGGCCGTGATCGACATCGTGATGCCGATGAACAACGCGAAGCTCGTGAACGGGACGTCGGCGCTCGAGAACCGCGGATAGAGGAACAGTGCCAGGGCGCTACCCAGCACGAACGGCACGACGATGCTCGCGTGTGACGTGGCGACAGTGGCGTGCACCTGCCCTCGCAGCAGGTCGGGATTGAGCTCGACGCCGACCAGGAACATGTACAGCACGACCCCGAGCTGGGCGACGATGCCGAGATAGGGCATGGCCGACGGCGCCAGAACGAACTGATAGGCGGCCGGAGAGATCGCGCCGAGCAGCGACGGCCCGAGCAAGACACCGGCAATGACCTCGCCGATCACGGGCGGCTGGCCGATCGCCTGGAACGCTCTGCGCAGCACGCGGCCCACGATGACGATGGCCGTGAGCGCGATGAGGAGATGCGCGAGCGCGTCCGGCGCCGGACCTGGCATCGCTGGCGCCGTCAGAGTCGGGGCGATGGGTTGGGGAGCCGCCAGTCCGGATCCGTAGGCTCGAATCAGCAGGAACAGAAGCGCGGCGGCGGCAATCGTCGCAGCGTAGGCCGCGGCGGCCCATGGCGCACGAAACGGTGTCGCGCGCGCTCGCATGGCATCCAACATTCCCCATTAGCATATGCGGCGGAACCAAACCCTTCTCAACCCCTACGGGTGGAAACCCACTGTTCGCTGGGTCGAGATCACGGGTGCGCCGATCCGCTATCATCGCGGCGATGAAACCAGCCGACTCGATCCTCTTCAGTGGCGGCGCCCCGGGTGCCGAGGCGCGATTCGGCGACTGCGCCGAGCGTCATGGCGTCGAAGAAGTGAATTTCACGTTCGATGGTCACCGGATCGAGCGCCATCGCGGCGTGCGCGTCCTCAACCACGAGGAACTGGTGGCGGGTGACGTCAGCCTGGCATACGTGTCACGGCTGATGAACCGGCGCTATACGGAAGGTCCGACCCTGCGGAAGATCCTGCAGACGCTCTGGTACCAGGTGAACAACGGTCAGGAGATCTACGTGATCGGTGCGATTCAGGACGACCAGACGGTCCGCGGCGGCACCGGGTGGGGCGCGGAATTCGCCAAGCTGTGCAACAAGCCGCTGTATGTCTTCGATCAGGACAAGAACAGCTGGTTCGTGTGGACCGGCGACCTGTGGACGCCAGCGGGTGAGACCGAACCGGTGATCACCCACCCGCACTTCACTGGCACCGGTACGCGAACGCTCACTGAGAACGGAGCGCGTGCCATCGAAGCCCTCTTCGACCGCAGCTTCGCGTAGTCGCCGGGAGACGGAACCAATCGCGTAGCGCCCACGTAAGCTCACCTGTGGCCGCGAGCGGCCACCGCGATCCAGGAGCCTGCGTGGCGCTCGACTCACTCTCGCAAGACATCCGCTACGCCATCCGGACCCTGCGGCGGGCGCCGCTGTTCGCGGCGACGGTCGTGGCCACCATGGGGTTGGGCCTCGGCCTGCTGGCCTCCGCCTTCACCATCCTCAACGCCTACCTGCTCAAGCCGATCGATCTGCCCGAGCCGCACGCGCTGTACTCCCTGAGCTGGGACACCGAGACGACGCGCCGCCAGCGGTTCACCCTGGCCGACTATCAGGCGTTGCAACCGGAGGCACGCCGTTTCGCGACAGTGGCGGCCGCGCACGACGTCACGTTCATGCAGGACGCCGTGTCCGTCGGCGGCCTGCTCGTGACAGGTAACTACTTCGAGCTGCTCGGCGCCCGGGCCTCACTCGGGCGACTGCTGCGGCCGGACGACGCGGTCGCTCGCGGCGGCCGGGCAGTGGTTGTGCTCTCGAACAATGCGTGGCGTTCCCGGTACGGTTCGGATCCAGGCATCCTTGGCCGACAAATCCAGCTCGGACGTCAGCGCTTCGAGGTCGTCGGCGTCACAGAGCCGCATTCGAACCTTGCCCGCCAGGAATTCGTGAGCTTCTGGGCGCCGCTGACGATGGCGGGTGCGTTTGCCGGAACCGATCCGTGGGCGCAGCCAGACGAGCCATCGCTCGCGATCGTCGGGCGCCTGCGGCAGGACGCGACCGCCACGTCGGTGCGTGCGTGGCTCGACGTTTGGCTCCGTCAGCGCTATCTCCGGACCTCGGCGGCGGCGCCGGTGGCCGTGCGCGTGGAGTCGCTCGCCACCCGCGTCGTCCTCGACGGGGCGACGCTGACCATGTTCGTGTTCATCATGTCGGCGTTCGGCCTGGTTCTCCTGGTCGCCTCCGCGAACGTCACGAACCTGATGCTGGCGCGCGCGCTGACACGACAGCCGGAAATCGCCGTCCGCCTGGCGCTTGGCGCGAGCCGGTGGCGCGTGGCGCGGCAGTTGATCGTGGAAAGCCTGGTGCTGGCGCTTCCGGCGGCGGCGGCGGGGCTCGCCCTCAGCATGGTCACGGCCCGCCTGTTTCCCGCCGTCATCCTCGCCACCTGGCCTGCGAGCGTGGTGCCGCTCGACAACATCCTCGTGCCGCTCGATTCCGACTGGCGCGTGATGGCGTTTCTCGCCGCGGCGTCGATTCTGTCCGCCGTCCTGATTACGCTCGCACCGGCGGCGCGGCTCGCGGGCCTGCGCCTGTCTCAGGCGTCGCGCGGTCAAGCGTCGTCCGATGCGCGCGGGTCTCGCCTGCGTTCGGGGCTGGTGGCCATGCAGATCGGCGCCTGCGTCCTGTTTCTCGTGGCCGCCGTCGGCTTGCTCGACGAGACGTCGCGTCTCGCGAACCCGCAGCTCAATCTCAGTTACGAGCGGGTGGCGACGATCAACATCGATCCGACGGTGCGAGACGCCGTTGCGACGCGCCTGGCATCCGACGCGAGGGTCGAGCAGGTCGCCGCGTCCTGGAAGCCTCCGCTGATGGGATCGCTGCCCACGACCCTGGTGACGGCGTCGGGCACTCGCATCGCGCAGAGCGCCGGCTACACCGCCGTGTCGCCCGAGTATTTCACGATGTTCGACATTCAGATCGTACGCGGCCGCGCGTTTACGCCCGCCGAAGCCGCTGCGGGATCTGCGGTAGCGATCGTCAGCGAAGCGACGGCGGTGGCCTTGTGGCCCGGGCTCGATCCGCTGGGGCAGACGCTCGACCTCGCCGCCATTCCCGAAGGCCGTTCCGGCCGGCGCCTGCATGATCGTGTGCGCGTGATTGGCGTCACGGAAGACGTGGCCACCGGCACGATCCTCGACGGGATTGATCCCACCTGTGTCTATTTCCCGACGGACATGCGAGCCCCGACGGACGTGTCGTTGCTCGTTCGTAGCCGTACCGCCGACGTTGAGGGCCTGCGGCCGGCGGTGGCGGCCGCCGTGAAGGCGGTGGCGCCGGAGGCGACGTTTCAGGTGTTCTCGATGCGGACGGCCGTGGGCGCCGGCGCCTGGATCTTTCGTGCCTTCTCGGTGACGGCATCGATCCTCGGCATCGTCGGCCTGCTCTTCGCGTACTCCGGGACGCACGCCGTTGTCTCGTTCCTGGTGGCCCAGCGGACCCGCGAGTTCGGTGTCCGCATGGCGCTCGGTGCCACTGCCTGGCAGAGCGTCCGGGGGATGCTGGTCCAGACGTCCCGCACCGCCTTCATCGGCCTGGCCGCCGGGTTGGCGGTCGCGGGCGGCCTGGTCCGTCTGTTCAGTGCGTCCGCCGCCATGATGCCGGACTTCGGTGCCCGTCCGTTCGTGGTCGGCGCCGCGATCGTGCTCGTCGCAACGGCGGTGGCCGCGATGTGGCCGCTGCGCAACGCCGCACGGATCGATCCTGCGCAGGCGCTTCGAACAGAGTGAGGTCTCGCGACCGCGACCTAGCAGCCCGTGGTGGAAGTCCCGCTGCATTCGACGGGCGATGCATCCCGACTGGCTGCGTTGCTCCTCATTCAAATACTCCCGGTATTCTCAATCGTCGCGCCTTGCCAGCCGGGCGCCTCGCCCGTCTCGATGCCACGCGGGACTTCCACCACGGGCTGCTAGGCGGGCGTCGCGACGGTGACGACGATCTTGCCGTGCGCATGACCGGACTCGAGGTGACGGAACGCCTCGGCCGCCGCGGTGAGCGGATAGCACCGGTCGATCACGGGCGTGAGCGTTCCCGCCTGGATCATGTCGGCCAGCACCTGCAGGTCGGCCCGATTCGGCTTCGTCACGCCGAACAGGACCTTCTGGCTGATGAACGGGCGTGAGGCGACCACCCGGAGCAGTCCGCCCAGGCTGATGCCCTTCTCGGGGCTGCCCCCGCCGTTGGGCACGAACGTGCCGCCGGGCTTCAACACCCGCCGGACGGCTGCCAGGGTGTGGTTGCAGACGTTGTCGAAGACGACGTCGTAGCGCGCGTCGCCGGTCGTGAAGTCTTCCTTCGTGTAGTCGATCACGCGATCGGCGCCGAGCGAGCGCACGAGATCCACCGCGCTCGTGCTCTGCACGCCCGTGACGTGTGCGCCGGACGCCTTCGCGATCTGCACCGCGAGCGTGCCGATGCCGCCCGCGGCACCCACAATGAGGACGTGCTGACCGCGCCGGACCTGCGCCTTGCGCAGAATCTGGAGCGCCGTGAGTCCGGCCAGCGGCACGCTGGCTGCCTGATCGAAGGTCAGGCGCTCGGGCCTGCCGGCGACCTTATCGGCCGGCACCGTCAGGTATTCGGCGAGAGCGCCGCCGCGTTCGCTGTATCCGAACACGGGGTCATCGACCGCGACTCCGGTGACTCCTGTCCCGATCGCGGCAATCGTCCCGGAGAAGTCGCCGCACACCCGCCGCTGCGGCTTCGGCCTCCTGAAACCTCCGGTGACCATACGGATGGGGAAGGGGACGCCACGCACCAGGTGCCAGTCCGCTGGATTGACGGCAGCCGAGTGGACCTTCACCAGAACCTCGCCAGGGCCCGGAGCCGGCATCTCGACGTCTATGAGCTGCAGCACCTCCGGTCCGCCGTACTCGGAGTAGACGACTGCGTTCATGCTCCTCCTATACGGAGACCACTGCGCTCCGTTCAGATGGGCAATCGCCGGCCGGCTTGACCGTTTTGCCGGGCGGCTTCGGCTAGCCCCCTTCTTGCAGGTGTCTCGGGCATGGCGATGTCCGGATGGCGTTCACCCGGTGGAGAAGGGCGCGGCCAGGAACCCCTCTCGTCGCCGCCTGAAGAATCGCCGGGCGCCGCCGCGCTGCTCGAAACCCGCAATCTGTTGCGGATCCTGGTCGCGGCGGTCGTGATCGCCGCGCTGCAGGCCGCCCGGGATGTCTTCATCCCGGTGATCCTTGCGGTGATCCTGTCGTTCGTCCTCTCGCCGCTCGTGAACCTCCTCGGTCGAGCCGGCCTGCGGCGAGTGGCCGCAGTGGTCGTCAGCGTCGTCCTGGCGCTGGGGCTCCTCGGCCTCGTCGGGACGCTGATCGGCCGCCAGGCGGCGGGCCTTGCGGCCGACGCGCCACGCTACGCCCGTACGATCGAGCAGAAGATCGAGGGCCTGCAGACGCTCTTCGCGGCCCGGCTGTCCGCGATCAGCACTGCCTTCGGCATCGGCAGGCCGCCGACCCCGGCGCCTGCGGCGTCGGCGCCAGCCGCGAACCTGGAGACTCCGGCCGGTCCGGCGGGCGGCACCAGCGAGCAAAAGCGCCCCGTCCTGGTCGAGGTGGTGGAGCCCGAAGACTCCACGCTCGTCGTGGTGCGATCGATTCTCGCCCCGGTCGTCGGCCCGCTCGAAACCACGCTGATCGTGTTCATCGTGACGATCTTCACGCTGCTCCAGCGCGAGGACCTGCGCGACCGGTTCATCCGCCTGGCCGGCTCGGGCGACCTCCACCGCACGACGCTCGCCATCGACGACGCCGGGCAGCGTCTCAGCCGCTACTTTGTCAGCCAGTTCCTGGTCAACGCCACCTTCGGACTGGTGGTCACGCTGGGGCTCTGGGCGATCGGCGTTCCGTCTCCGATTGTCTGGGGCGGGCTCGCCGGGGTCCTGCGGTTCGTCCCCTACATTGGTGCGCTGCTCGCGGCGCTGGCGCCGATTGCGCTCGCGGCCGCCATCGACCCCGGCTGGTCGATGGTGATCCTGGTGACGGGCCTGTTCGTGGTCATCGAACCGGTCGTGGCCTACGTGGTCGAACCGCTGGTCTACGGACATTCGACCGGACTGTCGCCGGTCGCGGTGATCGTGGCCGCGGTGTTCTGGACCTGGATGTGGGGTCCGATCGGCCTCATTCTCTCGACGCCGATCACGCTCTGCCTGGTCGTGATGGGGCGCCATGTGAAGTCGCTTGAATTCGTCGACATCCTGCTCGGCGATCGGCCGGCGCTGACGCCGGTGGAAACCTTCTATCAGCGGCTGCTGTCCGGCAATCGGGAGGACGCGCTGGAGATGGCCGAGGCAGCGCTCGTGGATCGGCCCCTGCTCGACTACTACGAGACAGTGGTCCTGGGAGCGCTGCGGCGCGCGGCGGACGACGTGGCGCGGGGCGCGCTCAGCCGCGAGCGCGCGTTGGGGGTGACGAAATCGATGCTGGCGATCATCGACGAGCTCGGCGAGCACGAGGACCCCGGGACTGCCGGCCGCGCTGTGGTCCCACACTCACGGCCTTCGGCGGGAGTCGTGGCGTGCGTGGCGGGCCGCGGCCCGCTCGACGAGGCGGCATCGGCGATGCTGGCGCATCTGCTCCAGCAGCGAGGGGTGGCCGCGACGCGCGTCCCCTATGCCGCGGTCAGGCGTGAGCGCATCGTCCAGTTCGACCTGACGGACGTCGCCGTGGTGGCGGTGTCGTCGGTGGCGCTGGAGGGCGCGCCGGCGCACCTCCGCTATCTCGTGCGGCGGTTGCGCGGTCGCCTTCCGAAGGCGCCGATCGTCGCTGGCATCTGGCGAGAGGGCGACGCGTTGTTGACCAATGCGGAGCTCCAGAAGACCGTGGGTGCCGATGCCTTCGTCACGTCGCTCCGCGCCGCCGTAGACGCGGTCATGCCGGCACCGCTCCCTGAGCGATCCGGAGCCGCAGTTCCTCTGCGTTCTCCATAGCGGCCCCGCTCGCGGTGTTGTCGAAGATGCACCAGGCGTCGACTGCCGCCGGGACCGAGCGCAGCGACGTGGTCAACGCATCGATGAACGTGGCGTCGTAGCGCGACCAGTAGGTGCGCGGCGATCCATGCAATCGGTAGTAGACGAGCCCAGGCCATCCGTCGGGTCGGTCGAGCCCGGGAGCGCGGGAGGGATCGGCGGCTACGCGAGCCACCTGATGCTGGACCAGCAGCGCGCTGGCGGGCACGGCCAGCCAGCTCGAATGCCGCGGCTCGCAGACCACCGCGCCGTCGAAGAGCGAACGCAGCAGATCGAAGAAGCGGCCCGCTACGCGCGCGTCGAAGACGTGCGACGCCGGCAGTTGCACCAGGAGCGGCCCGCGTTTCTCCTTCAGTCCGGCGCTTTCCGCGAGAAACCGCTCCAGCGCAGGACGCGCACGGCGCAGCGCGAGCTCGTGCGTGATGTGACGCGGCACCTTCACCGCGAACTGGAAGCCGACCGGCGTGCGCGACGCCCACTTCGCGTAGGTAGCGGCGGCATGCGGGCGATAGAACGAGGAGTTGATTTCGGTGCCGGCGAACCGGCGCGCGTAGCGCTCGAGATGGGTCCCCGGCCCGCCGCACTGCGGGGCAAGGGCGCGCGGAATCGACCAACCCGCGGTGCCGATGAACAGCCGTCTGGGCACAGCCGTACCAGCGTCGCTCAGGCGATCCGATCCTGGGGGAGCGTGCCTGCTTCCGCCCGCGCGACGGCGGTGAGCTGGCCGATCCGATCCCGCAGGGCCGCGACGAACCGCGGCGTGTCCTCGGCAGACGCGCCGCTGGCGCGCAGCGCCCGCGCCAGGTAGTCGTCGGTGAGCTGTTCGAGATAGCGGCTGAACCAGCGCACGTCTTCGAGCGCAATCCCCTGCGCGACGTCGGCGGTTCGCTGGCCGGCGTAGCCGAACGTCACGCAGCCGTCCGCGACGCCGGTCACGAAGCCAGGTGTCTGCTCGGCAAAGCCTTCGGCATCCCACCGCCCGCGCGTGGCGGCGTTGCTGCCCCATCGGCCCATCGATCCACCCCAGTCGGTCACGAGATAGCGCGCTTCACGGCGCCCGTCGGCCAGCCGGTGCTCGAAGATGGCGGTGTTCGACCCCCGGGCGACGTCGCGGCGGTCCTTGGTATCCCAGTTCGACAGGAGCATCACCACGAGCTTCAATCCGTTCAGCTCGCGGGTGCCGACAAACGGGTTGTCGTTCCACGCCCAGCTGTGTTCTTCGAACATCTTCGTCACGGCGGGATCGTCGAGCTCGAATCGCGCGTCGTGAAAGGTGCCGTCGCGCTCGTCGATGCATTCACGGGCGCGCTGCAGAGTGGTGGCGCCGGTGATGGTGCCGGCGGCGATGAAGTGGGTTTCCTCGGCGAAATAGCCGCACGACGACGCGAACCGGACGGCGAAGGTCTCGCAGCGCACTTCGTGCCCCCATTTCACACGCCAGACGCGGCCGCGGCCGTCGCGCACCGACACGGTGGGCTGCGAACCGGTCGTGTGCTCCTCGAGGAACTGAAACGGCAGCTGCGGTCCGCTCCCCGCCGGTCCCGGTCCGTAAATCGCGTCGAGCGCCGTCACCGGACCCGGATCGCGCCAGATCCGATGAGCGGAGGTGTGCAGGGGAGGCGGGCCCGCCTGCCGGATGCGCAGCTTGCCCAGGGCCCACCACGCGCCCGGCACCATCACCTTCACCACGATCACCACCCCGATGGCGGCGGCGAGCATCCACGTCAGCCAGTCCCTCACGACTGGTCCCGCTGCACCGGTATCGGCGCGGCGGCTTCGGTGCCGTCGCGGCCGACGCGCACGATGTCGGAGAGCGCACTCTCGCCCGCGACACCTTCGCCGATCGCCCGCACGGTCATGCGGTCGCCCTCGATGGCGGCCAGCAGGAAATGGCACGCGGAGCTCCACGATTTGGTGTGCGCCACTTCGAAGGCATCGGGCGCCTGGTCGCGCGTCCGCCCGCCGCCGCCGGTCACGAAGTAGTCGATGCCCTCGTAGTGCGAGTGCTGGAAGTTGTGCTCGTGCCCGCTGAACATCGCTTTCACCCCTGAGCGCTGGAAGAGTGGCAGGAGCCTGGCCATCGACTTCGTGTTGTGATGCCGCGGGCCGGCGCTGAACGGCGGGTGGTGCGCGAAGGGGAGCCGCCACCGGACGCCGTCGGGGCTGGACGTGAACGACGCCTCGAGAAACTCCCAGTGCTTCGGCAACGCGAACAGGCGATCGCTTCTGAAGAATGCCTCTTTCGAGGTGTCGATGCAGACGAATTCGATGTCCGAGCCGTAGCGAAAGCGGTAGAACAGGCCGGGACGAAAGGACGCGCGTCCGGCCGCCTCTTCGCCGGCCAGGCGCTCGCAGAGGTAGAAGTTGTCTTCCACCTGCGTGCGGTCGTCACACGCCTCGCTCTCGTCGGCGTCGTGATTGCCGATGGAGGGGTACACGGGGATGCGATTGAGGATGTAGCGGTACGGCTGGAAGTAGGTGAAGAACCAGTCGTCGTCATCGTCGCCGGAGGCGCTCAGCAGAATCCCGAACAGCTTCTTGCTGGCGTAGATGTTGTCACCGGTCGTCAAAAGCAGCCGCACCCCTTCGTGATCCACCGCGTGGCGGAGCGCGTCGGCAATCTGCTGCTGACGTCGCGCTGGCGACGCCGTCTTGACCCCGACGCCGAAGTCGCCGATGACGGCGAAGGTCAACGGCGCCGGCGCCTGTGGATCCGGATGGGTGCGGAAACGGTTGTCGTACTTGCCGCCGGCCTGGACCAGGGCCTGCTCGGTGGCCGACCAGTCCCAACGCTCGCCGGCCGCCCATTCGGCGTCTTTGACGAAGACGCGGTAGGTGTATTCCGTGTCGGGGCGCAACCCCGCCACCCAGCAATGATTGGCCGCCTCGGTCTTGGCCGTGGCCACCACGGTGCCGCTGGCGTCACGCACCTCGACGTGGGCCGGCCCGTAGGGCGCGGAGCATGCGCCGATCGAATCCTTGCGCGGCGGGTGGACGTACTTCAGGTCCTGGTCGTCGACCAGCTTGGCCGCGCCCCGGCTGGTCACACGGAAATAGAACGCACCCCAGGCAATGAGCGCGGACTTGTGGGTGACGGCCGGGAGGTAGATGTACGGCTCGGCGTGATACTCGGGCATTCAGGCGTCCCTTCTCGCGAAAGCAGCCGAGCGGTTCATGCGGACGCTCGCGGCTGGAGCGACCAGCATCGCAAACGCCGGCAGCGCACTCGCGGCCAACCGGCTGGCGGTGGACGCAGGACCCCGCGACGGCTGCAGGCCTAATGTCAGCGCGGCCCAGACCAGCGCGTAACTGGTGGCCGCGATCGTCACGAGCCCTGCCCGTGCCATCGGTCGCGGCGGCAGGTGGACCATGCCGGAGCGCGTGAGGAGCAGGACCGCCAAGGCTATGCCAGCGAGCCGGCCCGCGTCGCCGATGTCCGGCCGGCCGGCGATCAGCGATACCCCGAGCAGCGCCGCGGCAACGAGCGCGTTGATCAGCGCGGCCTGCGCCACCTCGCGGGACGTTGGCGATTGGGCGAGGACGGAGAGGCGCAGCATCGTCATGCCGAGACCGACGACGAGGCCCCCGAGGGCGAGGCCTCCGAGCAGGTCCGCGATGAAGTGACGCCCCAGGTAGAGGCGTGACACGGCCATCAGCGTCAGCCACGCCGCGCCCGCCACGCGCACCCAGCGGCGGCCGGCGAGACCGATGAGACCCGCGAGCCCGGCCACGAACGTGGCCGTGGTGCTGATGTGCCCGGACGGAAAACCGAAGCCGGTTTCGCTGTCGGCCGCGTTGGCGCGCTCGCCTGCGATCACCGTCGAGGGCGGCGGTGTGCGGCGTGGCGGATCCCACCATCCGGCGGCGGCGGTTCCCCAGCGGACCGGGGCAGGAGCTGGCCAGCCAAGGATGCGAACCGCGGGGTCGACCGCGAACGGCCGTGGCAGCCCGGCGGTGGTCTTGGCGACGTCGGTCGCGAGGCTGGTGAGGCCGAGCAGGAGAAGCAGCGCCATGCCGGCGCGCAGGCGAAAGGCGAACGCGATGAAAACGGCGAGCGCGATGGCCGTCCTGGTGTAGCCAAACCACGAGATCACTTCCATCGCGCGGGTGAGGCCAGGCGAGGTCCAGGACTGCAGCCAGACAATTGGGGCGGTGAGGAACATCAGCGGCACCGGGTGGTTGCGACGACGTCGCGTTTCTGCTTGAACACGCGCACCCACTCCGCCGTGGGCGCGCCGCCGGCGAGCGCGGTCGCAGGCGGCTCGCTCCTGGTCAGCACGGCCACCTCGCGCCGCCGCTCCGCGATGCGACTGACCTCGAAGAGGTCGGTAATCTGCCGGTCCGAGAGCCGCATCAGCAGGTCTGCCAGGAACTGCCGGCCGGCTTCACCGATCCGCGGGTTACTCAACGAGCCGCTGAAGGATGGACGGAGATTGGCGGTGCAGCGCTCTGGATCCTTCCAGATCGGCTCCGCTGACCACGCTCGGAAGTTGGCGCTGCCCATGCCGTTGTCGTTGAGGAAATTTGCCGCACCGAAGGTGAGCCCGACGTCGTTCAGCATCAACAGCGGGCGCGCACACTGTTCGGCGGGACGCGCCGGAGGCTCCCCGAGGCAGAGCAGCCGCTGCTGTTCCGTCTTGTTGTCGGTGTGCTGCAGGAAGGCGGCGGCGAGCGTCAGCGCGTCCCGCTCGGCCTGCGCCGCGCCGCCGTGTTGCGGGTCCACGCCGTCGAGCTCCCACCAGGCCCAGCCCTCGTCGCCCGGGAAGACCGCACCATCCAAGGGTCGTTCGATGACCGCCGCGTCGAACGCGTCGTCGCCGGACGGCGTGTCCCGGCCGCCAAACCGCGCTGGACACCCGCGACACATCACTCGAACCGGATACATGTGATCGGCGCCGAATCCGAGCGCCCAGAGCAAACGGCTGGCCGCCACTTCCGCGAACACCTCGCCGTTGCTGCCGCCCACCTTCACTTTGAGACTGTCGCCGCCGGGGAGCGCGCAGGCGAACTTCAGCGAGTGGCCGCGGAGCGCCTTGTCCTCGTATTGACAGGAGACGGTTGCAAGAAAGGGAAACCCGCGGGGGTCGTCGGGGCCGGCCCTGACGTCCATCCGTTCAACGGGCACCGGCTCCCACACCCGTGCGCGGCGCAACGCCTCCGCCCGTCGTTGTGCAGGGCGATCGCTGATCGATGCGGTCCCGGTCGAGTCCGCAGCGGGGCTCGAGCACGCGCTCGCCGACACGAGATACAGCAGCAGGGCTGCGACGTTGGCGACTCGACGAGAACGCACGTTCAGTTAAGTGCAATTAGTCCTCCATGTGCCCGCGATCTGATGAGACGGTTGCCACCTCAACATCATGGTGGCGTCGACCTTGCACCATCACGGGGCGGAGACCACACATGCCGAACAACGACGAAATCAAAGGGAAAGCAGAGCAGCTGAAGGGCAAGGTCAAACAGGCCGTTGCTCACGTGACCGATGATCAGCGGCTGCACGATGAGGGCGTCGCCGACGAAGCCGCAGGCGACCTTCGAGAAGGTGTCGGCACCATCAAGCGCAAGGTCGGAGAAGCGGTGAAGGACCTCGGCGACCGCATCAAGCACTGAGTCGCATCAAGCACTGAGTATTGCGCTGCCGCGAAACGCCCGGGTCCAGGACCCGGGCGCGTGGAATTCAGGCGATGTCAGCGCCAGCCGAGTTCCGGCGCGACGTACTTGAGGATGCTGTTGAGGGCGTGGGCGTTGTATTCCACGCCCAGCTGATTCGGGACGGTCAGGAGCAGCGTGTCGGCGGCGGCGATCGCCTCGTCCGCGGCCAGCTGTTTGGCCAGCACGTCGGGCTCAGCAGCGTACGAGCGTCCAAAGATGGCGCGGGTGTTCGCGTCGATGTAACCGATCTGGTCCTGGTCGCGGCCGTCGCGTCCGAAATAGGCCCGGTCGCGGTCGTCGACGAGCGCGAAGATGCTCCGGCTCACGGACACGCGTGGCTCGCGATTGTGCCCGGCCTCCTTCCATGCCTCGCGATAGACCTCGATCTGCTTGCGCTGCTGCACGTGCAGCGGCTCGCCGCTCTCGTCGTCCTTGAGCGTCGAGCTCTGGAGATGCATGCCCAGCTTCGCGGCCCACTTCGACGTGGCGTTCGAGCTGGAGCCCCACCAGATCCGATCGCGCAGCCCTTCTGAATGGGGCTCGACGCGCAGCAGGCCGGGCGGGTTGGGGAACATCGGGCGCGGATTGGGCTGGGCAAACCCTTTGCCCTCGAGCACGTCGAGGAAGGCTTCAGCATGGCGGCGGGCCATGTCGGCGTTGGTCTCCCCCTCGGCCGGGGCGTAGCCGAAATAGCGCCAGCCGTCGATGACCTGCTCCGGTGACCCCCGGCTGATGCCCAGTTGGAGCCGGCCGCCTGCGATGATATCCGCCGCTCCCGCGTCCTCGACCATGTACATCGGGTTCTCGTAGCGCATGTCGATGACCGCGGTACCGATCTCAATCTTGCTGGTGCGGGCGCCGACGGCCGCAAGGAGCGGGAACGGCGAGCCGAGCTGGCGGGCGAAGTGGTGCACGCGGAAGTAGGCACCGTCGGCCCCCAACTCCTCGGCGGCCACAGCCAGCTCGATCGACTGGAGCAGCGCGTCCGCCGCCGTGCGCACCTGCGACTGGGGCGACGGCGTCCAGTGCCCGAACGACAGGAACCCGATTTTCTTCACCGGCACGTCCTTTCTTTCAAATCGACAAGTCGCATCCTGAGCCAAGTCTCCTCGTCAAAGTACTCCAAGTCGGCGGGCTCGTTCGCGACAGGCACGCGACTTGCCCTTCCACGCGGCACGCGAGACCGCCGTCGAGGCGTAACCCCTGAAGTCCGCGTCAAACCGGGCGGTGTGGGACGGGTGCGAGGACGCGCTGACTGTCAGCCGTCGGAGTGCTCACCGCATTTCGTCGGCGGCCCCGCCACCACACCCCATGTCCAATGCCTCCCCGCGCGTCCCGTCGTACCGGACCGCCCTTGCCAGCTTCGTCATCGACAAGTCGTTGCTGCTGGTCGGAGCGGCCGTCGCGATCGTGTGGGCCAACCTCGACCTGCGCAGCTACGATGCGGTGGCGCATCCGCTGCACTTCTGGGTCAACGACGTGGGGATGGTGTTCTTCTTCGCGCTCGCCGCCAAGGAGGTCTTCGAGGCGACGCTGCCCGGGGGGGCGTTGGCGTCTCCGCGACAGGCGGTGTCGCCCCTCGCCGCTGCCGTTGGCGGGATGGTGGCGCCAGCGCTCATCTATGTGGCGCTCGCGTGGGGCCGCGGCCCCGCAGATCTTGCCCGCGGGTGGGCCATTCCCTGCGCCACCGACATTGCCTTCTCCGCGATGGTCGCACGCGCCATCTTCCCATCGGCGCACCCGGCGATTCCGTTCCTGCTGCTGCTGGCGATTGCCGACGATGCCTTGGGACTGGTGATCCTTGCGGTGTTCTATCCGTCAGGAGCGCTCTCGCCGTGGGCGCTTCTCGGGTTGATGACGGCCGCGGTCGCGGCAGCAGTGTGGCTGCGGCGTCGCCAGACCTCGAGCTTCTGGCCCTACGTGATTGGGCCCGGGGTGCTCTCGTGGGCCGGGCTGTACCTGGGCGGTTTTCATCCGGCCCTGGCCCTCGTGCCGATCGTGCCGTTCATGCCGCACAGTCCGGCGGACCTGGGGCTGTTCGACCGGCGCGAACTATACCGTGCCGACACCCTGAACCGGTTCGAACACTGGTGGGCGAGGCCGGTTCAATTCGTGCTCCTGCTGTTCGGGTTCGCGAACGCGGGCGTGCCGTTCGCGCAGATCGGGCCGGGCACGTACTACGTGCTCGCGGCGCTCCTGCTCGGCAAGCCGATCGGCATTCTGCTGTTCTCGGGCGCGGC
>DATMDI010000400.1:0-4610 GCA_035557875.1 Vicinamibacterales bacterium | reverse complement strand
TTCTTCAACAGCCGCCTGTTCGGACGCTTCACGGTCTCGATGCCATTTCTCAACTACGGCGGCGTGGTGGCCGACACCGCCGAGGCGCGGCGGGCGCTGGTAGACGCGGCCATTGCCGAGACCGCCGCGCGGCGCGGCTCGCACCTGGAGCTGCGCCACACGGAGCAGCTGTTCGCGGACCTCTCGCCGAAGCGGCACAAGGTCGCCATGCGGCTGGCGCTCGCGCCCGACGCCGACCGCCAGTGGGAGCAGCTCGATCGGAAGGTCCGGAACCAGGTCCGCAAGGGTGAGAAGAGCCAGCTCACCGTCGTGCACGGCGGCGCGGAACTGGTGAACGAGTTCTACACCGTCTTCGCCCACAACATGCGTGACCTGGGCACTCCGGTCTATGCCCGGACCTTCTTCGCCGAGGTGTTGCGCACCTTCGCCGACACCGCCCGGGTGTTCGTGGTGCGTCACGAGGGCCGTCCGGTGGCGGCGTCGATCGTCTACTGGCACCACTCGATGATCGAAGTGCCCTGGGCGTCGGCGCTGCGCGCGGCGAACCCGCTCTGCGCCAACGTGCTTCTCTACTGGCACATGCTGAAGTTCTCGGTCGAGCGCGGCTTCACCGTGTTCGACTTCGGCCGTTCCACGCCCAACGAGGGCACGTTCCATTTCAAGCGCCAGTGGGGCGCCGAGCCGCTCCCCCTGGTCTGGGAGTACTGGCACGCGCCAGGCACGCGGCCACCCGATCTCAACCCCAAGAACCCGAAGTTCGACCTTGCCATCCGGATGTGGCAGCGGCTGCCGGTGCCGGTCGCCACCGCGCTCGGACCGCACGTGGTCAGGAACATCCCCTGACCATGTGGATCCTGCTGCTCGTGTCGGTGCTGGTGCTTGCCTACGTGGTCGTGGGCTACCCTCTGCTGCTGCGCCTGATCGTGGCGGTGCGCGGCCCGCGGCACGTCCGTCAGGAGGACATCACGCCGACGGTCAGCTTCGTCATCTCGGCCTACAACGAGGCGGCGGTGATTCGCGCCAAGCTCGAGAACACCCTGGCGATCAATTACCCGGCAGACCGCCGCGAAATCGTCGTGATCTCGGACTGCTCCGAAGACGGCACTGACGGGATCGTCGCGGAGTTCGCGGCGCGCGGCGTCCGGCTGCTGCGCCAGACCGAACGTCGCGGCAAGACCGCCGGGCTGAACCATTCGCTGCCGCTCCTCACCGGCGACATCGTGGTGTTCTCCGATGCCAACGCGATGTACGAGCCGGACGCGCTGCGTAAGCTGACCCGCAACTTCGCCGACGCCGAGGTCGGATACGTCACAGGCGAAGCTCGCTACATGGTCACCGGCCAGGCGATCGCCGACGAGGGCGAGCGCGCGTACTGGGACTACGAGATGGACCTCAAGCGCCTCGAGACCCGGATCGGATCGATGGTCGGCGGCGACGGCGCCATCTACGCCATCCGCCGTCCGCTGTGGAAGACGCTGCCGGAGGACGCCATCAACGACTTTCTCAACCCGCTGCAGATCGTCGAGGCCGGCTGGCGCGGCGTCTACGAGCCCGAAGCCGTCTGCTACGAGGACACGAGCGGCGCCTTCAAGTCGGAGTACAAGCGCCGCGTCCGCATCGTGAGCCGGAGCTGGCGCGCCGTGTTCCAGGCGCGCGGGGTACTCAATCCGTTCCGGGTCGGCCTCTTCAGCTGGTGCCTGATCTCGCACAAGGTCATGCGCTGGAATGCCGGGGTCTTCGCCGCCGTGGGCGCCGTGGCCGCGCTGACGCTGATCGTGGAGTCGATCGTGTGGTGGCCGGTACCGGCGCTGGCGGTCACGGTGGCGTCGGTGGCCCTGGCGACGCTCACCGCGCGCGGGCGCCGGGCGGTGTCGATGGCGTCCTATTTCGCCGTGATCAACGCCGCCTCGTTCGTCGGGATTCTGAAGGGGTCGGTCGGAAAGGTCTCAGGCGTCTGGGCCACGCCGCGCGCGCACGCCGGATCAGCAGGGCTCCTCATCGCCGTTGGACCGCTGTTTCTCGTGGGCGGCACCCTCGCCGCCAGCGTCGTCATTCTGGGCGCGAAGGTCCTCGGCCTGCGGATGACGGCGGTCGCGTTCTGGGGATCGCTCTTCGCGCTCCTCTACGTCTACGTGCTCTACCCGCTCGTGTTGTCGCTGGTTCGCGTTTTCGCCCGGCGGCCGATCAAGGTGGACGCGATCGAACCCTCGGTCTGCCTCTTCATCGCCGCCAACGACGAGGCTGGAGTGATCGGGGCCAAGCTCGAGAACGCGCTGGCGCTCGACTATCCCGCCGACAAGCTCGAGATCGTGGTGGCGTCGGACGGGTCGGTGGACGGCACCAATGAAATCGTGGCGCGCTACGCCGAACGCTTCGGCTCGCGCGTGAGGCTGGTGGCCCAGTCGCCGCGGCGCGGCAAAATCGCCGCCATCAACCGCGGGCTCAACACGGTGTCGGCCGAGATCGTCGTGTTCTCGGACGCCAACACGTTCCTCGACCGCCATGCGGTGCGGGCACTCGTGCGCAATTTCGCGTCCGAGGACGTCGGCTGCGTCAGCGGTGACGTCGCACTCATCGGCGATCGGGCGCAGCTGGCCAAGTCCGAGGACCTCTACTACCAGTACGAGCGCTGGCTGCAGCACGCCGAGTCCGACATCGGCTCGATGATCGGCGCCGACGGCGCGCTCTACGCCATCCGGCGGCAGCTGTTCACGCCGCGGCCCGACGACACCATTCTCGACGACATGGCGATTCCGATGGCCGTCGTGCGCGCCGGGGGGCGCGTCGTGTTCGAACCCGAGGCGCGGGCGCAGGAGCCGGGGGTCGAGAGCGCGCGGGAGGAATTCGCGCGCAAGACGCGCGTCGTCGCCGGGGCGATGCAGTTCCTCTCCAGACCCGACAGCTCGGTGCCGCTCTCGTCGCCGCAAGTGATCCTGTCGCTCATTTCGCACAAGGCGCTCCGCTGGATGTCTCCGGCGTTCGCGATGGTGGTGTTCCTCTCCTCGGTGACGCTCGCCGGCGCGGGGGGGTTCTACCACTACACGGTCGTGTCCATCCTGCAGGCCGTCGTCCTCATCCTCGGCCTGGCCGGCTGCGTCCCGGCGTTGCGCCGGCTGGCGCCGATAGGCCTCTCCCATTACTTCTGCCTGGTGCAGGCGGCGGCGGCGGTCGGCTTCATCAAAGGTCTCAGCGGACGCCAGTCGGTGCTGTGGCGCCGCTTCATGCGGCCGCACGCCAGCCATTCGGAGACCTAGCCCGTGCTCGCCGCACCGACCTCCAGGTCGTCCGCCACGATCGCCGTCCCCCCCTCGCCTCTCCGGGTCATGCACGTCACCTACAAGTTCGGTGTCGGCGGCATGGAAGTGGGTATCGCCAAACTGGTCAACGGGCTGGACGCGACGCGTATCGCCAGCTCCATCTGCAGCAGCGTTCCCGGCGACTCCCTCAAGGAGCGCCTCCGCCCGGGTGTGAAGCTGTTCGAGCTCAATCGTCGGAGAGGCAACGATCCGAACCTCGTGGCCGATCTCTACCGGCTCTTCAAGCGCGAGCGGCCGCACGTGGTGCACACCCATCGATGGGGAACCTTGCTCGAAGGCGCGCTGGCAGCCAAGCTGGCCGGCGTTCCCTATGTCGTCCATGGTGAGCATGGAACGCTGGAGACGCGCTGGCACAACGCCTGGGTGCAGCGACGGCTGTGGCATCGCGTCGATCGCGTGCTGTCGGTGTCGTCGCGCCTGGCCGAGCGCATGGCGCGTGAGCTGCGATTCCCCCTCGACCGCATCACCGTAATCAGAAACGGCCTCGATCTGAAACGATTCCAGCCCCTCGCCGACAAGGCGTCGGCCAAGCGGGCGCTCGGAATCGCACCGGATCGACTGGTGATCGGAACGGTCGGGCGTACGGTGCCGGTAAAAGACCACCCGACGCTCCTGCGGGCGCTGGAGCGTCTGCGAGACGCCGGGATCGACTTCGCGGCGGTGATCGCCGGCACCGGGCCTGCGTTCCAGGACACCCTGCGTCTGGCCGAGTCGCTGAACCTCCAAGACGTTCGGTTGCTCGGCAACCGTGACGACGTGGAAAGCGTGCTGGCTGCGTTCGACATCTTCGTCCTGAGCTCGCGTTCGGAGGGGCTGTCGAACACCATCCAGGAAGCGATGGCATCCGGCCTGCCGGTCGTCGCGACCAACGTGGGGGGCGCGGACGAGCTCGTCGTCGAAGGTCAGACCGGCGTGTTGACGCCATCGGGCGACGACCGGGCCATGGCCGAGGCGCTCGCGACCCTGGCGCGGGACGGAGCCACGCGCGCATCCCTCGGCCGCAGCGGCGCCGAGCGCGCGCGCGCCCATTTCGGCATCGAGCGAATGTTCCGGGATTACGAGAGCATGTACCTCGGCCTCGGCGAGCTGGGGGCACCGGCGATGCAGCGGACGCGTTCTCATGAAGCGTAGTGCCGTCTCGCTCATGGACCGCTTCGGCGCCGTCCATGTCGCCCGCGCCCTCCAACGCTCCCGTGCGGTCGTGCTGACCTACCACGGCGTGCTGAACGGGGCCGCCGACTATGACTACCTGAATCACAACTTCATCGCCGCCGAATCCTTCGACGCGCAGAT
>DATMDI010000399.1:0-10558 GCA_035557875.1 Vicinamibacterales bacterium | reverse complement strand
GACGAGGCCGACATCGGCCGGGTGCGCCTCGGCCAGACCGCCAAGATCACCACCGAGAGCTTCCCCGATCGCGCCTTCGAGGGGCGGGTCACGCAGATTTCCCCGATCGGGGTCGAGAAGGACAACGTGACCACATTCGAGGTGAAGGTTTCGATCGACAACGCCGGCAAGGAGCTGAAGGCCAACATGACCGCCAATGCCGAGATCGTGCTCGAGCAGTTCGCCGATTCGCTGCTCGTGCCCGAGAGCGCGGTGGTGTTCGACGCCCAGCGCAAGCCGTTCGTCGATCTCGTGGACCCGGGCTCCGAAACCGGGCGCCGTCGCGTGCCCGTTACCGTCGGTGTCGGCAATGGCACCAGGATGCAGATCCGCGACGGCCTGAAGGCGGGCGACAAGGTCGTTTTGCCCAGTTAGTAAGACGATCGACACACCATGCCCGAGATTTTCATCCAGGTCTTCCAGAACCTGCGCGCCAACAAGCTGCGCAGCTTCCTGACGATGTTCGGGATCCTCTGGGGAGTGGTCTCGGTCGTCGTGCTCACCGCGACCGGCGAGGGATTCCAGCGCGGCAACCAGAAGGTGCTCGAGGAGCTGGGCAAGAACGTCGGCATCCTGTGGGGCGGGCGCACCTCGCTGCAGGCCGGCGGCGAGCGTGCCGGCCGGTCGATCAAACTCACCGTGGGCGATGCCCGGGCGCTGGCCGCCGAGTCCAGCATGATCGCCGTGGTGAGCCCGGAGCTGCAGCGCTTCCTCAGCATCCGCAGCGCCTACAACTCGGCCTCGCTGAACGTTCACGGGATCGAGCCGCAATACCAGGCGATCCGCACCATCGACATCGAACGCGGCCGGATGTTCCGCTTCACCGACGAGCAGAGCGCCCTGCGTGTGGCCATCATCGGCGCCGACGCGACGGCGCAGCTCTTCGGCACCCGGGAGAGCCTCGGTCAGACCGTGTACATCAACGGGCTGCCCTACACGGTCATCGGCAAGATCCGGAAGAAGGATCAGGACAGCAACTACAGCGGGCCCGACAACGACAAGGTGTTCGTGCCGTTCGCGGCCATGATGCGCGACTTCCCTCGCACCGACGCCGAGGCCGGAGTGGTGTCGAACATCATCGTCACGCCGCAGCCGTGGGTGCTCGCGCAGCTTCCCGACGTGCTCAACAACCGCACCGGGCGCATCGAGGACGTGGACTGGCCGCTCGAGCGCGAAATCCGCCGCGTGCTGGCGCCGCGCCACCGTTTCGACGCCGACGATCGCAACGCGGTGGCGATGTGGGACACCACGCTGCAGACGCTGATGTTCGGCCGGATGATCGAGCACATGAAGCTGTTCTTCACCGTGGTCGGTGTCGTGACGCTGTCGCTCGGCGGGCTCGGCGTGATGAACATCATGCTCGTGGCCGTGCGCGAGCGGACGCGCGAGATCGGCGTCCGCAAGGCGTTGGGCGCCACCACCGGCAACGTGCAGCGGCAGTTCTTCCTCGAAGGCTTCATCCTGACGATGCTGAGCGGGACGATCGGTTTCGGCGCCGCGCTGGGGCTGTGTGCGCTCATCAACACGCTGCCGATGCCAACCCGGTTCACGGGCATGATCCTCACGCCCTCAGCTGGCCTCGCCGCCATCGCGGCGCTCACCGTGGTCGGCGTGATCACCTCCACGTATCCGGCGCGGCGAGCGGCGCGGCTGCCGCCGGTCGAGGCCCTCAGGTTCGAGGGGCACTGAGCGCGGGGTCATGAACGTCACATCCGCGGCCGCCGTCACCCTTCCATCCCGCCGCGCGCGCGCCGGCGGCGCCGGTTCGTCGCGGCAGGTGCTGCGCGAGATCGTTCGCGAGGCGTTCATCGGGCTGGCGCGCAACCGCGTGCGGTCGGGTCTGTCGATGCTCGGCATCTCGTGGGGCATCGTCTCGGTCGTGATGCTCCTGGCCTACGGCGAAGGCTTCAATCAGGCGCTCCTGCGCGGGTTCCAGGGCGCGTTCGGCGACGGCGTCTCGATCGTGTTCGCCGGCCAGACCAGCATGCAGTCGGGCGGCGAGCGCGCGGGCAAGCGCCTCCGGATGCGCCTGGCCGATGCCGAGGCCGTGGGCGAGATTCCCTGGGTGAAGAATTGGAGTCCGGAGTTCTTCAACAACGTCACCGTGGCGTGGCGGATGAAGCAGGCCTCGTATCTCGCCCGGGCGGTGGCTCCGGCGTACGGGCACATGCGGTCGCAGGTGCCGGCCTCCGGACGTTTCATCGACGCCGAAGACGTCCGCCTGCAGCGGCGCTCGGTGTTCCTGGGCAGCGAGGTCGCGCTGAAGCTGTTCGGCAACTCGCCGCCGGTCGGCGAGACCGTACGCATCAACGGCATGACCTTCACCGTGGTCGGCGTCATGAAGGAGAAGATCCAGCTCTCCAACTACAACCGCCCCGACAAGGAAAGCGTGTTCATCCCCTTCACCACGGCGGGCAGGCTGTGGAACACCGAGTACCTCAACACGCTGATCTTCGAGGCGATGGATCCGACGCTCAGCACGCGGGCCACGAATCAGGTGAAGGACACCCTGGGCAAGCGCCTGCGGTTCAACCCCGCCGATCCGCGCGCGCTGCGGATTTTCGGGTCGGCCGAGCTGCAGAAGATCACCGAAGGGATTGTGCTGGGGCTGAAGTTCGTGCTGACGTTCATCGGCGTGCTCACGCTCGCCATCGGCGGCGTGGGCGTGATGAACATCATGTTCGTATCGGTCACCGAGCGGACGCGCGAGATCGGCCTGCGGAAGGCGCTGGGCGCGCGGCGCAGCGCCATCCTTTCGCAGTTCCTGCTCGAGGGGCTCGCGACCACGTTCGCGGGCGGCGCTCTGGGCGTCGCGCTGTCGTACGTGCTCGTCTGGCTCACCAGCCCGCGGCCGTTCCTGTCGGAGATCCTCGACGACACCACCGGCACCGGCGACATCCATCTGATCCTGTCGCTCGAGCTCGTCGGCATCTGCACGGGGATCCTGGTGCTCGTGGGTCTCGTCAGCTCGTTCGTGCCCGCGCTGCGGGCGTCCCGCCTCGACCCGATCGATGCGCTCCGCTACGAATAGGCGTCGCACGCGTTCATGGACCGCAAGGACGTGACGAACTACCTGGTCACCCTGCCCGAGCGGCTGGTGCGATCGGCCGTGGGGCTGGGCGCCGGTCTCGCGCGCGAGGTGAGCGACGTCGTGCTGCCCGACGCCGTGCGCCAGGGTCAGCTCTATCGCAATCTGGTGGACAGCACGCTCCGCTTCCTGATCGAACAAGTGGGCGGTGCGGAGGGCGCGTATCCGGCAGAGGCCCCCCTGCCGGGCGACTTTCTGGCCCGCCGCGCCGCCGGCAACGCCGTCGAGGTGCTCGGCATGGTGGCCTTCCGCGCCTCCCCGGTGTGGGTGCTCGCGGCGATGGCCGACCTGTGCGGCCTGGGCCGCCACCTCATTCCGCAACTGGCCGACGAGCTCAAGCAGCAGGGGCTGCTCGACAAGGACTCGACCTTCGAGACCGTCGACCAGCTGCTCGACGGCCTGGAACGGACGTCGGCCCGGGCGGCGTCGGCGATCAACACCCTGCCGCTCGACGTGACGTCGCTGCGCGCCGAGTGGAACGGCATTCGCGCCGAGGCCCGCCGGCTCCCGGCGGCGTCCCTGCCCTCGACCGAATCGGTCATTGCGATGTGGGAGCGGCTGTGCACCGAGGCGGCAGCGCAGGAACGATCGGTGTTCGAAACGTCGTCCGCCATGGCGCTGTCGGCGGTCCGCACGCTGCCGGAAGGGGTGCGCTGGCTGTCGGCGTCCGCCGTCGCCGGCGCCGGCCTGACCGGTCGTGTGGTCGGGTCCGCGCTGCTCGATCATTATCGCGAGACGCTCGACGAAGTGCGACAGACCGGCTACGCGCAGTACGCGAGCCGTCAGCTGGGTCCGTACGTCCGCGCCGCGGTCTCGCAGTTCTCGCCGGAGCAGAGAACGCTCACCGAGCGGCTACTGAGTCGTTTGCAAAAACAATGAGGCGTCAGCGACCGGCGTGCCTGGCAGGGTCGTCCGAAGCCGGCCTGCTTGTTCATCTGAGCAAACTCCTCGCCGAGGACGGGCCGGCGAAGCGACGAGCCCTGCCGGGCGCGACGGGAGTCGGCAGCCCACGTGGAATAAGCTAGCTGCGAATGGACGTCGACCTCGCTACCGGGTTCATCTGGTTCGTCGCCTTCCTGTTCTCCACCACCGTTCACGAAGCCATGCACGCGCTGGTGGCGTGGAAGGGCGGCGACCCCACCGCCTATCACGGCGGGCAGGTGTCGCTGTCGCCGATTCCGCACATCCGGCGCGAGCCGATCGGCATGCTCGTGGTGCCGCTGCTGACATCGATGACGCAGGGCTGGGCCATGGGCTGGGCGAGCGCGCCCTACGATCCAGTGTGGGCCGAGCACCACCCCAAGCGAGCGGCCCTCATGGCGGCCGCGGGCCCGGCCGGCAACTACATGATCGCGATCGCCGCGTTCGTGCTCATCAAAGTGGGCCTTGTCGCCGGGTTCTTCGCCGCGCCCGACAGCGCCAATTTCAGCCGCGTGATCGTCTCGGCCGCAGGCGGCGACGCGGGTTTCCTCCACACGTTCCTGTCGGTGATGCTGATGCTGAACGTCCTTCTCGGCACGTTCAACCTGCTGCCGCTGCCGCCGCTCGACGGCGGCTCGGTGTTCAGCATCTTCCTGCCCGAACATCTCGGACGGCGCCTTCGCGAGCTGCAACAGAACGGCGCGCTGTCGATGGTCGGCCTGCTGGTGGCATGGCGGCTGTTTCCGATGCTGACCGGCCCGCTGTTCTCGGTGGTGCTGAAGCTGGTTCACCCCAGCGCGTCTTACGGGTGAGCGAGTTCCCGGCGCCGACTTTCAAGGGCTGGACCAAGCCGGGTCCGATACCACCTGGCGCCGTGTCGCTGCCGGAGGTGCCCGGCGATGAATCGCTCGACGCCGTCAGCGGTCACTTCCGCGTCTTTCAGCTTCGGAAAGGCCACCGCTTTTCCACCGACGACGTGCTGACCGCGTGGTACGGGACGACGTGGGCGCCGTCGGCCGGCCGCGTGCTGGATCTCGGCTCGGGGATCGGATCGGTCGGCATGATCGCGGCGTGGCGGCTGCAGGGCGCCAGCTTCGTCACCATAGAAGCCCAGGAGGACAGCGTGCGGCTGGCGCGCAAGTCGGCCGCCTACAACGGGCTCGATCCGCGGTACGAGATCCGGCACGGCGACTTTCGCGAGGGCTTCCTGCTCGGTGCCGACGAGCGCTTCGACCTGGTGTTGGGCAGTCCGCCGTATTTTCCGCCGGGCACCGGCATCGAGGGCGAGCATCCGCAGAAAGCGGCCTGCCGGTTCGAACTGCGCGGGGACATCCGCGACTACTGCGCCGTCGCGTCGGCACATTTGACGCCGGGCGGTCTCTTTGCGTGCGTGTTTCCCGAGGAGCAGCGTCAGCGCGTCGAGTCGGCCGCGCGTGAGGCTGGACTGGCCATCGTGCGGCGGCGGCCGGTGGTGTTCAAGGAGGGCGAGCCGCCGCTCGTCACGCTGTTCGCGATGGTGCGTGCGGGGGACCTGCCTGAAACGATGCGCGACCGGACGTGGGTGGAGCCGGCGCTCGTGATCCGCGCCGCCGACGGCAGCGTTCATCCGGAGTACGCCGCCGTGAAGCTCTCGATCGGCTTCCCGCCGTGAGTTTCCGTCGTGGGGGCCGGCTTTAGCCGGCCCTCGGCCGCCTGAAGGCGGCCCCTGCGACCGCTCTTGTGTACGTTCCTAGCAGTGTGCTATAAAATTAGGCAATGCCGAAACCGGCCGCCCTGAGCCGGCGCGAGCGCGAAATCATGGACATCGTCCATCGACTCGGCCGTGCCTCCGTGACTGACGTGATGACGGCGTTGTCCGGAAGGCCGGCGTACTCGACCGTCCGCGCCCAGCTGCGCGTGCTCGAGGACAAGGGGCACGTACGGCACGAAGAGGAGCAGCTTCGATACGTCTACCTGCCGGCGGAATCGCCGCAGAAGGTCCGGCGCTCCGCGGTGAAGCATCTGGTCGAGACGTTCTTCGAGGGTTCGCCGGAGAAAGTGGTCGAGGCTCTCGTCGGCCGCGATGGCGACCGGCTCTCGGACGAGGAGCTCGATCGAATCGCACAACTCATCGAGCGCGCCAGGCGCGAAGGCAAACGCAAGTGATCGGCGCGACGGCCGTCCTGCTCGCCGCGCACTTCATCGTTCCGCGCCTCCGTTCCCGGTCGGCCGCCGAGCGGCATCTGCTCTGGGCAGTCAGCCTGGCGACGGCCGCGACGTTACCGCTTCTGGGCCTTCTGCTCCCCCGATGGGAGTCTGAGTGGGCCGCCCGCCTGGGTGATTCGTTGCCGCCGGCGCTCGCCGCGTGGACATCCTGGGTGCCGGCACAGGGCGCCGACGTGATCGTCAGAGCAACCGGTGTCGAGGCCGCTTCGTGGGACGTTGCCCGATGGTTGATGCCGGCGTGGATCACCGGCACGTGCGTCGCACTGCTCCTGCTGGCCCGCGATGTTGCGCGGTTGGTTCGCCTCGTGCGAGACGCGGATCCCCTCATCGACGCGCGATGCACGGCGCTGTGCCGGACCTTTGCACGGCGGCTTGGTCTTTCCCGCACGCCCGCACTCTTCGTGAGCCGCCACGCGGTCATGCCGATGACGTGGGGTGTGCGCCGTCCACGCATCATGCTGCCGGCATCGGCGCTCGATTGGCCCACTGAGCGCCTTCGCGCCGTCCTGGCGCACGAGCTCGGCCACGTCGCGCGGGCCGACTGGCTGGTGCACCTCGTCGCGCAACTGGCGTGCGCCGTGTACTGGTTCCACCCGTTGTTCTGGTCGGCCGAGCGGTCGCTTGGCCGCGAAACCGAACTGGCTGCCGATGACGAAGCGCTGGGTGCCGGGCTCGAGGCGAGCCAATACGCCGCCGACATGGTCGAGATCGTGCGTGCCTGTCGCGCGGACGTCTTGTCGCGCTCGGCAGTAGCGATGGCCCGGGCGAAACATCTCGAACGCCGGATTGCCGCGCTCCTGCAGACAGGCGCGAACCGTGCGCGCGTCTCCCGCCGGCTCGTGCTCGCGACCGCAGCGATCAGCGTCGCCGCCGTGCTGCCGCTTGCGGCGGTGACCGCTGGCGGCGCCATGGACGTGGACGTCAGGACCGTGGCTCTTCCCGGGGCGATCCAGACGTTCACGGCCCCGGGGCCGGAGCCGGCGGCACCGATGGTGCGGGGCAGCCAGGGCGCGCCGGCGAGTGGTCTCGTCAGGCTTCCGGAGATCGAGGAGTACACCACGCCGCCGCTCTACAGCGATGAAGCGCGCCGCCGCGGTGTCGAGGGGGTCGTCACGATCGGTGTGCGCGTCGGTGAGGACGGCCAGGTGTCGGGCGCCCGTGTGCTGAGCGGCCTCGGGTTCGGGCTGGATCAGAACGCGCTCGTGGCCCTGCGCCAATGGCACTTCCGCCCGGGGCGGCGCAACGGAATGCCAGCCGCCATGGACGCCGAGATCGATATCGACTTCGACCTTCGCAGCGAAGGCGTCAACGAGCTGATCGCCAACGACATGGCCACGCTCGTCGGCCCGGGCGTCACGCCCCCACGGGTCGTCAGCATGTCTCGCGTCCCTCTCCGCGGTTTCGATGCGCGCGGCCTGGTCGTGCTCGATGTCGTCCTGCAGCAGGACGGCTCGCCCCGGATTGTCAGGATCCTTCGGTCGCTCACGCCCGAGGCGGACGAGCGCGCCGTTCATCATTTCGAACAGTGGCGCTTCACGCCGGCCATGAAGGGCGGCGTGCCGGTAAAAGTTCGTATGAATGCGGAGGTACGATTCCGTGGCTGATATCCAGAGCTCCGAGATCACCGACAAGCGCTGCTATCTGAATCGCCGCGCCTTCATCGCGTCGGCCCTGGCGGCCGCGGGGGCGTCGGCCATCGTGAACCCCGAGCTGCACGCGCAGCAGCCGGCGCCGCACGGCCGCAAGCTGGCGACGGTGAAGAGTCCGCTCAGCGGGAGCGACTCGCCCAACACGTGGGAACACGCGACCACGTACAACAATTTCTACGAGTTCGGCACGAGCAAGAGCGATCCGGCGCTCAACGCGCGCGGCTTCAAACCGCGAGCGCCGTGGACCATCGAGATCGAAGGCGAGTGCGCGAAGCGCGGCACCATCACCCTCGAAGACGTGCTCAAGGGGCAGACGCTCGAGGATCGCGTCTACCGCCACCGGTGTGTCGAAGGCTGGTCGATGGTGATCCCGTGGGTCGGGTTTCCGCTCGCCTCATTGATCAAGCGCTGCGAGCCGACGTCGAAAGCCGCCTTCGTCGAGTTCACGACGCTGCTCGACCGCCGTCAAATGCCGGGGCAGGCGACCGACGTGCTCGAGTGGCCGTACGTCGAGGGGCTGCGCATGGACGAAGCGATGCACCCGTTGACGATCCTGGCCGTCGGCTTGTACGGCGAGGTGCTGCCAGGCCAGAACGGCGCGCCGCTTCGCCTGGTGGTGCCCTGGAAGTACGGATTCAAGGGGATCAAATCGATCGTGAAGGTCCGCTTCCTCGCGAAGCAGCCAGTCTCGTCGTGGCAGCTCAACTGGCCCCAGGCCTACGGCTTCTTCGCTAACGTCAATCCTGCCGTCGCTCACCCCAGATACAGCCAGGCCGTCGAAGCGCGGCTCCCCTCGTTGTTCAGGACGATGAGGACGCTGCCCTTCAACGGCTACGGCGACCAGGTCGCGAGCCTGTACTCGGGGCTGGATCTCCGGCGGAACTACTGAACCCTGTCCCATGGGCCGCCTGAAGGCGGCCCCTACATCTGCCACGCCGGCCGCCTGAAGGCGGCCCCACGTTTACGCCGGCTGGCCAGCTCCGAGCGCGGTGGTGATGGCGCGGGTCATGTCAGTGGTCGTCGCCCTGCCGCCGAGATCCGGCGTCTTCACGCGCTCGTCGGAGAGCACGCCTTCGATCGCCGCGAGAATGCGCGCCTCGGTCTTCGTCTCGCCGAGGTGGCCGACCATCATCGCGCCGGCCCAGATGGCGGCGATCGGGTTGGCGACGCCCTTGCCGGCGATGTCGGGCGCCGAGCCGTGGATCGGCTCGAACATCGATGGTGTGGTGCGCTCGGGGTTGATGTTGCCGCCGGGCCCGACGCCCAGGCTGCCGGAAATCGCCGAGCCGATGTCGGTGAGGATGTCGCCGAACAGGTTCGACGCGACGATCACGTCGAGCGTGTGCGGGTGCGTCACCATGCGGGCGCACAGCGCGTCCACGTGGTACTTGGTCAGGTTGATGTCGGGGAAATCCTTGGCGACATCGGCCACGACTTCGTCCCAGAGCACCATCGCGTGCTGCAGCGCGTTCGACTTGGTGGCGCTCGCCAGCATCTTGCGCGGCCGCGTCTGCGCCAGCTTGAAGGCATAGCGCGCGATACGCTCGATCCCCTGACGGGTGAAGATGCCGGTCTGCTCGGCCAGCTCGTACGGCGTGCCGCCGTGGAGGCGCCCGCCCATGCCGCAGTACTCGCCTTCGGAATTCTCGCGCACGCAGATCATGTCGATGTCGGCCGCGGTGCGGTTGGCGAGCGGCGAGTTGATGCCGGGCATGAGACGCATCGGGCGCAGGTTCACGTACTGCCCGAGGCGCTGGCGCAGCGGCAGGATCAGCTCGCGCGCCGAGATCGCGTCCGAGACGCGCGGGTCGCCGATGGCGCCGAGATAGATGGCGTCGAATTTCAGGAGCTGCTCGCGCCAGTCGGCGTCCAGCATCCGCCCCTTTTCAAGGTAGTAGTCGCAGCCCCAGGGAATGTCGGTGAAATCCAGCTGGAAGCCGTCGTGCTCGGCGGCCACCTTCAGCACTTGAATGCCGGCGGGAATGACTTCCTTGCCAATGCCGTCGCCGGCGATCACTGCGATGCGATGGGTCTTCATACGGTGCGAATTCTCCTAGGATGTGGGGGCCGCCTTCAGGCGGCCCAGGGCCGGCTAAAGCGGGCCCCCACGTCGATTCTGCAACGGGCTCTAAAGCCCCGCGGTCACGTGCCGGCGGCCACGAACGAAAAGGATCCCCGTGAACACCAGGGCCGCGGCCACGAGCCCGGTCAGCGTGGGGTCGAGCCAGGGGTAGCGGCCGGCAGCCCCAAAGCGTACCACGAGCAGCGTGCCGACCCCGGCGGCGATGGCGCCGAGCGCCTCTGGCGACCCGGCCCGGCGTGAACACAGGCCGCCCAGTACCGGCACGAACAGGCTGACCCCGAGCAGCGAGTAGAAGACGGTCATCGCCTGGACGATCCCGCCCAGATAGATCGACAGGATGACGCCCAGCGCGCCGCCCGCCACCGCCGCGATGCGTGCCACTCGCAGCAGGTCGGCGTCGCTGGCCTGCGGCTTCAGGTGGCGCTTGTAGATGTCCTTCGAGATCGACGTCGAGATCATGAAGAGAATCGCGTCGCTGGTATCGACCTCGGTGGAAAAAACCGCCGCCAGTGCCAGCGCGCCCAGCCACGTCGGCAGCAGCAGCTGCAGGACCGCTGGCAGCACCAGATCAGG
>DATMDI010000398.1:0-3363 GCA_035557875.1 Vicinamibacterales bacterium | reverse complement strand
GTCGCCGGCGCCTGCGATGCCATCCCCTACGCCTCCACCGCCACGGTGGCGTTCGGTTACCGGCGCGACCAGGTCGCGCACCCGATGCAGGGCACCGGCTTCGTGGTGCCGCGCGCCGAGCGCCGCGCGTTGCTCGCGGGCACCTGGGTCACGTCGAAGTGGCCAGGCCGCGCGCCCGAGGGCCACGTGCTGCTACGGGCGTTCCTGGGCGGCGGCCGCGACCCGAATCGCCTCGATCGGCACGACGACGACGCGCTCGTCCGCACCGCGCAAGAAGAGTTGGGGGAGCTGCTCAGCATCACCGGCGGCCCGCTCTTCGCCCGCCTCTCGCGGTGGCCCCGGCAGAGCCCGCAGTTCGTCGTCGGTCACCAGGCCCGGGTGGCGGTGATCGAGCAGCGCCTGAAGTCGCTGCCAGGACTGTTCCTCGCCGGCAGCGGCTTCCGCGCCATCGGCATTCCCGATTGCATCGGCGACGGACGTGCCTCCGCCGCCACGGTGACCGGTTTCCTGAAGCGCAGCACGGCGGCGTGACGGGGGCGAAGGGCGGCGATGAAACCGGTTCATCTCATCGGCGCACCCCTCGACCTCGGCAGCGGCCGGCGCGGCGTCGACATGGGTCCGTCAGCGCTGCGCATCGCCGGCCTCGGCGAGCAGATCGCGGCGCTTGGGCGCGAGACGAGCGACCGCGGCAACGTACCGGCGCCGATCCGGGAGACGGTGAGCGAAGGCGACGGACGGAAGAAGTACATCGACGCCATCGCGGAGGTGTGCCGCCACGTCTACGCGATGACGTTGGCCGCGCTCGACGCCGGCGCGCTGCCGGTGGTGCTCGGCGGCGACCACTCCGTCGCCGCCGGCTCGGTCGCCGCCAGCGCCGGGTGGCTCGCCGCGACGAGCGGCAAGCCGCTCGGGCTCCTCTGGGTGGACGCGCACGGCGACATGAACACACCGGAGACGTCTGGGAGCGGCAACGTGCACGGCATGCCGCTCGCCGCCCTGCTCGGGCAGCCGCCGCAGGAACTGGCCGCGATCGGCAGGTCGCCGTCGGTGCGGCCCGAGCACACCGTGCTCGTCGGCATCCGCAACCTCGACGACCGCGAGAAGGATCAGATCCGCGCCGCCGGCGTGCACGTATTCACGATGAAGGACATCGATCGTGACGGTATGGCCCGGGTGGCCGAGCGGGCCATCGCGCTGGCGTCGAACGGCACCGGCGGCCTGCACGTGTCGTTCGATCTCGACGTCTGCGATCCGTCAGTGGCGCCCGGTGTCGGCACACCGGTGCGCGGCGGCTTCTCCTACCGCGAAGCCCACCTGCTGATGGAGATCGTCGCCGACTCGCAGCGCCTGACCGCGCTCGACCTCGTCGAAGTGAACCCGACCTTGGACGTGCGCAACACCACGGCGGAGTTCGCAGTGGAATTGGCGCTCTCGGCGCTGGGCAAGCGGATTATCTGAGTGGGGCCGGCTCGTAGGTGGGGGCCGGCTTAGCCGGCCCTGGGCCGCCTGAAGGCGGCCCCCACATCGTCCAAGTGCCGCCTGAAGGCGGCCCCCACATCGTCCCAGGGCCGCCTGAAGGCGGCCCTACACGAGCTGGTCGATCTCGTCCATCACCTCGTTCATCCGCGCCATCGTCAACGTGAGCGGTTCGTCGGTGGTCATGTCCACACCGGCGTCACGCAGCAGATCGATCGGGTACTTCGACCCACCCCTGCCGAGGAACGAGAGATAGCGGTCGCGCGTGCCGGTGTCGCCCCCCAGCACCTTGGCCGAGAGCGCCTCGGCGGCGCAGAACGACGTGGCGTACTGGAACACGTAGAACTCGCGGTAGAAGTGCGGGATGAAGCTCCACTCGTGCTGAACGAAGTCGTCCACGGTGCAGACGCCGTCGGCGTGGCCGTAGTAGCGGCGGCAGATGTCGAGATACAGGCCGCACAGCGACTCACCCGTGATCGGCTGCCCCTGCTCGCCCATCTCGTGCAGCCGCAGCTCGAACTCGGCGAATTGCGTCTGGCGGAACACCGTGGACTTGATGCCCTCCAGATAGTTGCCGAGCAGCGACAGCCGGGTCGGCGCGTCGTCGATAGCCTTGAGCATGTGATCGACGAGCAGCGCCTCGTTGAACGTGGAGGCCACTTCGGCGACGAACGTCGTGTAGCTTGCTGTCGGATACGGCTGGCGCTGGTTCGAGTAGTAGCTGTGCATGGTGTGCCCCAGCTCGTGCGCCAGCGTGCTCACGTCGTTGTACTGCCCGAGGTAGTTGAGCAGGATGTACGGGTGGACGTCGTAGGCGCCGCCGTTCGAGTAGGCGCCCGACACCTTGCCCTCGGTCGGATACCAGTCCACCCAGCGATCGCGGAAACCGCGTTCGAGCACACCGGTGTAATCGGCGCCGAGCGGACGCATCGCGGTGACCACGTGCGACTGCGCCTCCTCCGGCGTGTAGCGCAGCTCCACCGACGAAACGAGCGGCGCATAGAGGTCGTAGTAGTGCAGCTCGTCGGGGAGCTTCATCACCTTCCGGCGCAGCTTCAGGTAACGGTGGAACGTGGGCAGGTGCTGGTTGACGCCCTCGATCAGCCGCGTGTAGACCGACACCGGAATGTTCGGACCATCGAGCGCCGCGGCGAGATTCGACGGGTACTTCCGCGCCCGCGAGTAGAACAGCGCCTTCTGCACGCTGGAATTGATCGTCGTGCCGAAGGTGCGGCTGAAGCCGCCGAGCGAGCCGAAGAATGCCGACATGGCGGCCTTGCGGTCGTCGCGGTTCGCCGACGCGCGCAGCGCGGTATAACCAGACTGATCGACCTTGACCGGCTCGCCGGTGCTGATCGTGATCGTCGGATAGGGGAAATCGGCGTTCGAGAGGATGGTATAGATGTTGTTCGCCGACGACGCCAGCGGCGACGCGTCGGCCAGGAGCTTCTCCTCGGCGTCGGTCAGCGTGTGCGCGGCACGGCGGACCACGTCGCGCAGCAGGAACGCAAACTGCGTCAGGCGGGACTCTCCCTCCAGGAACTGCTCGAGGGTCGTCGTGCCCACGCGCAGCAATTCGGGCTCGACGAAGGCGGCCTGGGCACCAAAGGCAGCGTAGAGGTTCTGCATCTCCTGCTGCATCCCCTGCGGCTCGGCCAGTCGTGAATCCTCGTCCGCCACCATGCTGGCGTAGACGTAAAGCCGGGACAGCTCTTTATCGAGCCGCGTCATCAGCTCGAGCGCGTCGGCCAGCGTGCCCGGGGACGAGCCGAGACGGCCTTCGAACGCCCGCAGGGCCGGCAGTTCGGCGGCGATGGCCTCCTTGCGGGTTCGCCACTCGGCCGCGTCCGGATAGACGTCGGCGAGGTTCCATTTGTATGTATCGGC
>DATMDI010000397.1:0-3583 GCA_035557875.1 Vicinamibacterales bacterium | reverse complement strand
GCTCAGCACCTTCTCGGTGTCGAAGCGCACCTCCTCGTAGAGCGCCCGGCTCAGCGAATGGAGCATCGCGCCCTCGAGTGTCCGGGTGAGCGCCTCGGGGTTGATCACCAGGCCGCAGTCGTGGGCGCAGACGATGCGCTTCACCCACACGCGCCCGGTGCGCCGGTTCACCTCCACGTCCACGATCTGCGCCACCACCGTCTGGCTGCGGAAGGTGTAGGCCACACCGCGGCCGGTCAGCGTCTCGCCGCTGCCCACCGGCTTCGGTGAGGGACGGGCGGTCCAGCCGTATTTCTCGGCCGCTGCCTTGAGGCACGCAATCGACCGCGCCCGCTTGTAGCCCATGTCGTCAACCGGGCTCGCACTCAGGAGCTTCATCCGGAACGCCAACGGATCGGCCTTCGCGGCGGCGGCGAGCTCGTCGATGAACGACTCCGACGCGAACGTGACCTGCGGGCCGTCGGGGTCGCGCAGGTTCCCGGTGCGCAGCGGGGTCTCCCACACGAGCGGCAGGCCCACCACGTGCGCGAGCGTGCGCTGGTTGGGTACGACGTACATGCTCGACGGCGTGGACGAGACGCCGCGCGCCGGCGTCGCCTTGCGCATGTTCGCGAGCTGCGCGATGAGCACCGTATCGGGCTCGTTGTAGCCCACGTGGTTGTGGTCGGCGGCGCGGCCGTTCCACTCGAGGGCGGTGAGATTACCCTGGGCGTCGAGCGCCCCGCGCATCTTCACCGCATAGGCCGGACCTTTGGTGTCCCACGCCGTCTCTTCGTTGCGCATCCACTGCACGCGCACCGGCCGCCCGAGCTCCTTGGCCAGGAACGCGGCCTCGAAGCCGGCGTCGTCGGCGGCGGTGCGGCCGTAGGCCTGCGGACCTTCCATCCACACCACGCGCACCTGCTCGCGCGGCAGGTTGAGGAAGCGCGCCACGCCGTTGCGCAGCCCGTACGACTTCATGTCGTTCGAATAGATGGTGAGCTGGCCGTTCGACGGGTCGGCCATCGCGTGCGCCGGCCCGATGGCCGTGTGCCCCTGGAACGGCACGTCGTAGTCGGCTTCGAGCACCCGGGCGGCCGCCGTGAACGCCGCATCGGGATCGCCGGCGACCGCCGGAGGCGCGCTGAAGGTCGGCGTGGCGCCGCGCATGTAGGTGAACAGGTCGTCCGACGCCGGGAACGGCGCCGTCGCCGGCTTCTGCCATTCCGCCTTGAGCTGCCGCGCCGCCTGAATCGCCTGCTCTTCCCGTTCGCACACGACAGCGAGATAGTTTCCCTTGCGCACCACCTTGACCAGGCCGGGCACCTTGGCCACCGACGACTCGTCCACGTTCACGAGCTGCGCGCCGGCGGTCGGCGGCTTCACGTTGCGGGCGTGGAGCATGCCGGGCACCTTGGCGTCCACCGCCCACTTGAGCGAGCCGTCCACCTTGGGCGGGATGTCGTAGCGGCGGGGCGAGCGCCCCGTGATCTTCATCTCCTGCACCGTCTTGAGCGGCGCGCGGCCTGCAGTGGAGTCGGTGTTGTTGCCGGTGAGCGTGACGTTGAAGCGCTTGCCGCCCACGAGCTGCCCGTAGGTCACCCGCTTCGCCGCATCGCCCTTGACCGTGATGACGCCGTCGCTGACGGTGAGCTGCGACACCGGGACACCCAGACTGGCCGCGCCCATGTCGAGCAGCACGCGGCGCGCCTCGGCGGCAACGCGGCGCATCGGCCAGCCGTCGGTCTGCAGCGCGTCGGACCCACCCGACCCGCCTTGATCGACGGTGAGGTCGGTGGTGCCCATGACGACGCTGGTGGCGTCGAAATTGATGTCGAGCTCGTCCGACATGATCTGCCGGAACGCGGTGCCGGTGCCCTGGCCGAGATCAGTCTTGCCGACGTAGAACGTGGCCGTGTTGTCCTGGCGAATCACGATCCACGAGTCGAGCTGGCGGAAGTCGGGATCGGCGTACGGGCCGGCGCTCTGCCCGAGCAGCGGCTCGCGGCCTGCGGCGGCAATGCCGACCACGAGCATGCCCGACATCTTGATGAATTCGCGGCGCGAGGTGTCGGAGATCATGCGGTCACCATCGCTTTCGCCGCGCGCTTGATGGCGGCCTGAATGCGGTAGTAGGTCATGCACCGGCACAGCGTGGACGCCATCCCCTGCCGGATCTGCGCGTCGCTGGGGTTGGGCGTCTTGTCGAGCAGCGCCTTGGCCGTGAGGATCTGGCCGTTCTGGCAGTAGCCGCAGGCCGGCACCTGCTCGTCGATCCAGGCCTGCTGCACCGGGTGCAGCTTCCCGTTCTGGGCCAGCCCCTCCAGCGTGGTGATGCTGGCGCCCGCCACCGTGGACACGGGCCGGATGCACGAGCGCACCGCCTCCCCCTTGATGATGACGGTGCACGCTCCGCACTGCCCCAGGCCGCAGCCGAAGCGCGGCCCCTGCAGATCGAGGTCGTTACGGAGGACGTAGAGCAGCGGCGTCGCGGGATCGACGTCTACGGTGTGCGGCGTGCCGTTGACGGTCAGCGAGACGTTGGCCATCGAGGATTCCTCAGGTTGATAGGGCGCGAACCCCGTGCAGTTTGGCCTTCGGAGGCGGTGGAAATCAAGGACCCCCAAGGTCAGGTGGGTCAGGTGGGGAGAACTCCGTATGTGGGCCCGGGTCTTCAGACCCGGACAGGCTCGTCCGAAAGTCGTAGAGTCCGCTCGGACGATTGGGACCTGACGACGCACCGCGCCGCTGGGATAAAGTTGCCAGACATGTCCACGACGACGCTCCTGACACCCGGCCGCATCGGCGGCCTCCAGACACCGAACCGCCTCATGATGGCGCCCATGACCCGGAGCCGCGCGCTCGCGGGCGGCGTGCCGTCCGAGCTGGCCATCGAGTATTACGCCCAGCGCGCATCCGCGGGCCTCATCATCACCGAGGGCGTCGCGCCAGTGGCCGTCGGCCTCGGCTACGCGCGGACCCCTACCGCGGAGACGCCCGAACAGATGGCCGCCTGGAAGAAGATCGCCACCGCCGTCCACGAAAGGGGCGGGCGGATTTTCATGCAGTTCATGCACGTGGGGCGCATCGGCCACTCGGCCAACCGCTACACCAGCGAGCCGCTGGTGGCGCCCTCGGTCGTGCGCGCGGCCGGCCAGATGTGGACCGACGCGCACGGGTTGCAGGACCTGGACACGCCCCGCGCCCTCGACACCAGCGAAATCCCCGGAGTCATCGACGGGTTCGCGCAGGCCACCCGCAACGCGCTCGAGGCGGGGTTCGACGGGGTCGAGTTGCACTCGGCGTCGGGCTACCTGCCGATGCAGTTCCTCTCCACCGGCACCAACAAGCGCACCGACGGCTACGGCGGCAGCGTCCAGAACCGCATCCGCTTCGTCGTGGAAGCGCTCGAAGCGATGTCGGCGGCCGCCGGCGACGCGGCGAAAGTCGGCATCAAGATCAGCCCGGCGATGCCGTTCAACGACATCCAGGACGACGATCCGATCGAGACCTACACCACGCTCGTGAAGGCGATCGCGCCGATGGGGCTCGCCTATCTGCACGTGCTGCGCACGCCGCCGATCCCGAACATCTTCGAGCTGCT
>DATMDI010000396.1:0-7717 GCA_035557875.1 Vicinamibacterales bacterium | reverse complement strand
GCTTCGAGGTTGGTCTTGCGGACGGCCTCGCTGACGCCGCCTCGCACGTTCGGCAGCAACTCGCTCAGCGCCAGCCGGCGTGCACCGTCGGCGCGATCGACGGCCTCCTCGGCACTGAGCACGCCCAGGTTGTTCGCGAGCGCACTCTTGATAGCCGCGTACAGCGACAGGCTGATCGGCTGCGGCGAGGCGGTGCCGGTGGGGACGCCGCCCCAGAACGGGCTCCCGGGCGCCGGCACGGGCACGCCGGGACGCTGCGCCGCCGCTGGAAGTACGCCGGACGTCAGGAGCAGCACGAGCACGGCCAGGCCCCTCTTCAACCCCATCCGGCGGGCGGGGTTTGGTCGGCGTCGAGATGCTCGTGATCGGAAAGACAAGGAGTCGCTGGTCACGCGGTGCGGTCCCCCACGGAGGCGGAAAAGATGATCGTACTTCATTGGCTCAGGGCTCACGGCTCAGGGGGTTGCGCAAATACGGCTCAAGTCGTCGGGTTTTCTTGCCTGAGCCCTGAGCCCTGAGCCGTGAGCCAGTAGTGATAACGTGCCCGAATGATCCCGCTGCAACAGGTGATGCCCGCCGCGCTGGCATCGGTGCTGCGCCAGGCGCCGCTCTCGCCCGAGAAGGTCGCGTTCGCGTGGCGGACGGCGGTGGGCGCGGCCATCGATCGCGCGAGCACGGTCGAGCTCCGGGGCTCGACGCTCGCGGTCTCGGTCAAGAGCGATGAATGGCGGCACGAGATCGCGCGCTCGGCCCCGATGATTCGCGCGCGGCTCGATCTCGTGCTCGGCTCCGGCGTCGTGACCTGGATCGACGTCGCCTCCGGTTCAGCCGAACGATGAGCGCCGGACCTCCCCCCGAGTCACCGACGCTCGAGACGGCGGTGATCCTGTCGGCGGCGCGGCTCCCCACCGGTAAGTTCCTCGGTGCGCTCAAAGGCTTCACGGCGCCGCAGTTGGGGGCGATGGCCATCCGCGCGGCCGTCACGCGCGCCGGCATCGATCCCGCCAGTGTCGACGAGTGCGTGATGGGCAACGTGGTGTCGGCCGGCCTCGGCCAGGCGCCTGCCCGGCAGGCGGCGCTCGGCGCCGGCCTGTCCCACGCGGTGCCGGCGGTCACCGTCAACAAGGTGTGCGGATCCGGGCTGAAGGCGGTGATGCTGGGCGCCCAGGCGATCCGCTGCGGCGACGCCCGCGTGGTCGTGGCCGGCGGCATGGAGTCGATGAGCCGGGCCCCGTACCTGCTGGCGCGTGTACGCGAAGGGTTGCGCATGGGCCACGACCAGGCCCTCGATTCGATGGTGCACGACGGCCTGTGGTGCGCGCTCGAGCAGTGGCACATGGGGCAGGCCGGCGAAGTCGTGGCGGCCGAGTATCACGTGTCGCGAGAGGCCCAGGATCGCTTCGCGCTCGGCAGCCATCGAAAGGCGGCCGCCGCGGCGCGCGAAGGACGCTTCGCCGCGGAGATGGTGCCGGTGGAAATCGCCCGCAAGGGCCAGCCGCCGCTCATCCTGGACGCCGACGAATCGGTACGGCCCGACACGTCGATCGAGGCGCTGGCGGCGCTCCGTCCGGCGTTCAAGGACGACGGCACGGTGACGGCCGGCAACGCGCCGCCGGTCAACGACGGCGCCGCCGCGCTGGTGCTCGCAGGCGCCGCGCACGCGGCGGCGATCGGCGTGCGCGTGCGGGCGCGCATCGTGGCCCAGGCCGCGAGCGGCCTGGCGCCGAAGTACGTGCTGATGACGCCGGTCGAATCGGTGCGGCGCGTGCTCGCGAAGGCCGGATGGAGCCTGGGCGACGTGGACCTGTTCGAGATCAACGAGGCGTTCTCGGTGCAGCTCCTCGCGGTCATCGATCAGCTCGGTCTCGACCCGGATCGCGTCAACGTGAACGGCGGCGCCGTGGCGATGGGCCATCCGATTGGCGCCAGCGGCGCGCGAATCCTCACGACACTGCTCCACGCCCTCGAGGCCCGCGGCCTGCGGCGCGGCGTGGCCGCGCTCTGCATGGGCGGAGGCAACGGCCTGGCGCTCGCCATCGAGCGCGACGCGTAACCGCCTCGCAGAATCCTCTTCGTGCGCCGCGCCAGGCGTGGCAAGGCCAGCTCATTCCCACCGCCGGGGGCGAAAGTCGCAGTCCCGCTAAACCGTTGATTCGCTGGCGCCCGCTCTCAGCAGTTGCACATATTTTCGCTTGACTTTCGCTTGGCCCGTTCCTAGGATCGCTCTCGGCCGTGACCTCCCCTGTCACACCACCAATGCATCCTGAACGCACATCGAACACGGCCATCACGAAGGAGACCGCATGCCGCTCGAAGACCTGAAGGAACGCACCAAGGCCATTGACATGGCCGTCGGCCAGATCGAGAAGCAGTTCGGCAAGGGCGCCATCATGCGCCTGGGCCAGAAAGGTTCGATAGCGCCTGTCGAATCCATCTCGACCGGCTCCATCAGCATCGACTACGCACTCGGCATCGGCGGGCTGCCCCGCGGGCGCGTAGTGGAGATCTTCGGGCCGGAGTCGTCGGGCAAGACGACGCTGGCGCTGCAGGTCATTGCCGAGGCGCACAAGGCGGGCGGCATGGCGGCCTTCGTAGACGCCGAGCACGCGCTCGACGCCGCATATGCCCAGAAGCTCGGGGTTGATCTCGACAACCTGCTGGTGTCGCAGCCCGACCACGGCGAGCAGGCGCTGGAGATCGTCGAGGTGCTGGTGCGCTCCAACAGCGTGGACGTCGTCGTCGTGGACTCGGTGGCGGCGCTGGTGCCCAAGGCCGAAATCGAGGGCGAGATGGGCGAGGCACAGATGGGCTTGCAGGCGCGCCTCATGTCGCAAGCGCTGCGCAAGCTCACCGGCGTGGTCTCGAAGTCGAAGACCACGCTCATCTTCATCAACCAGTTGCGCGAGAAGATCGGCGTGATGTTCGGCAACCCCGAAACCACCACCGGCGGCCGCGCGCTCAAGTTCTACGCCTCCGTGCGCATCGACATCCGGCGCATCGCCAGCATCAAGGACGGCGACCAGATGGTGGGCGGCCGGACGCGGGTGAAGGTGGTGAAGAACAAGATGGCGCCACCGTTCCGCGAGGCCGAGTTCGACATCATGTACGGCGAGGGCATCTCGAAGGAAGGCGACCTGCTCGACCTGGCCGTGGACAAGCGGATCGTCGAGAAGAGCGGCGCCTGGTTCGCCTATTCCGGGGAGCGGCTTGGCCAGGGGCGCGAGAACGCCAAGCAGTATCTCAAGGACAACCCGTCGGTGCGCCAGGCCATCGAAGATCGCGTGCGCCGAGACCTCGGTCTCGTCCGCGACGCCGCCGAGGTTGCTGCCGCCGCCGCGTCGTAGTCAGGTTTTTTAGTGGGGCCGGGTCTTAGACCCGGCCTCGCCCTACCTGCCCCACCACGCCAAAAGCGTGGCCCACGGCGCGAAGCGCGGCCCTACTCGCCTGAGCGACCCGAGCGACGATGAGTTCAGGGAGCGAGGTGAGGGAGGATGGTGGCCAGGGCCAGAATCGAACTGGCGACACTACGATTTTCAGTCGTATGCTCTACCAACTGAGCTACCTAGCCATCCCGGGTTTACCAGACGCTGCCGTCCTGCGCACTTCGCTGCAAGCCGAACAGAACGTTGAGTATAGCACGCTGAACAGCGTACTCTAGACGTCACGGCCCTGGGTTCCTGCCGCGAACGATCGCGGCAGCGCCTCTCAGCGCGCAGCTATTGCGCCCGGCGTACGAGAAGGAGTTTTCGTGTCACGAGTCAGTCTGGTTGCGGTGCTCGCGATGGCGACAGCCATCATCGGTTGCTCCAAAGGATCGGCAACGCCTGGCGCGCCGGCTGGTCTCGGCTCGGGTGCGCCATTGCCGGAGATGCAGGCCGCCGAGGCGGTAAAGACCGGCCAGCAGCCGCCTGCCCCATCGGCCACGGCCGCGCCCCCGAAGCCCGTCCCCGCGGTATTGCCCGACGTGCTCGCCCGGGTCAACGGCGATGCCATCACCAAAGTGGATTTCGAGCGCGCGATACGCAACGTCGAGCAGCGCGCCGGCGGCCCGCTGCCCGCCGACCGTCGCGACATGATCTATCGCGGCCTCCTCGACCAGTTGGTCGGCCTCAAGCTGCTCAGGCAGGAAGCGGCCGCGCGTAAGATTCAGATTCCGGACGCCGAGGTGGACGCGCGGATCGACGAGATCAAGAAGCAGTTTCCGTCCGAAGACGTCTTCACCCAGATGCTCGCGACGCAGAAGATGACGCTCGCGGACCTGCGCGCCGACCAGCACGACGATCTCGCGGTCAACCGCTTGCTCGCCGAGGCGTTGAAGGAGAAGGTGACCGTCTCCCCGGAGCAGATCGACACCTTCTATCAGCAGAACCTCGAGCGCTTCAAGCAGCCCGACCAGGTAAAGGCCAGCCACATCCTGATCTCGGTGCCGCAGGGGGCCGATGCGGCGGCAAAGGCGGCCATCCGGGCCAAGGCCGACGACGTCCTCAAGCAGGTGAAGGCCGGCAAGGATTTCGCGGCGCTGGCCAAGGAGTTCTCGCAGGATCCCGGGAGCGCCGTCAACGGCGGCGACCTCGGCTACTTCCGCCAGGGCCAGATGGTGGGGCCGTTCAACGACGTCGCCTTCAAGCTCGCGCCCGGCGCGGTCAGCGACCTGGTCGAGACCCAGTTCGGCTTCCACATCATCAAGGTCGTGGACAAGAAGGCGGCGCAGACGGCTCCGCTCGACGAGGTCCGCCCCCAGTTGAAGCAGTACCTCGAGGGCCAGAACCGCCAGCGCGAGGCGGCGGCTCTCGTTGCCGGCCTGCGCGCCAAGGGCAAGATCGAGATCCTGATCTGATCGGCCGCCGATGCGGGTCGATGCCTGGCTCGACGTCGCATGTCTCTTCAAGACGCGCTCGGAAGCCAAGCGCGGGTGTGAGAGCGGCAAGGTGGAGGTGAACGGCGATCACGCCAAACCCCACCGGGCGCTGCGCGAAGGCGATCGAGTCCGCATCAACCGCGGCTTCGGCAAGTATCAGGACGTGATCGTTCGCATCCTGATCGACCAGCACGTGAAGAAGTCGGAGGCGCGCGCGCTCTACGACGACGTGACGCCCAAACCGTCGCCGGAGGAGATCGAGATCCGCCGATCGGAGCGGATTTTCCGCGCCGCCCAGCAGGCCGCGGGCGCACCCGACCGGCGCCGGCGGCGCGAGATCCGCCGCGCCAAGGAAGGACACTGACCGGTGCCCCGCAACCAGGAAGTCATCCGGCAGTGGAAGGCCCTGCACGCGCTCGAGACCGCGCGGCACGGCGTGGCCATCGATTCGCTCGCCGACGACCTCGGCGTCACCACGCGGACCATCCGGCGCGATCTGGCGGCGCTGCAGGAGGCCGGCTTTCCGCTCTACGACGAGAAGGACGGCGACGGACGGGTGCGGTGGCGGCTCGAAGGGCAGGTGCTCAAGGGGCTGGAGACCGGCTTCACCCTGGCCGAGCTGTGTGCCCTGTATCTCAGTCGCAACCTCCTCGAGTCGGTGGCCGGCGCACCGTTCCGGCGCGACCTGAGCATGGCGTTCGCCCGGATTGAGAAGATGCTGTCGCCGCGGATGCGGCAGTTCCTCGACGCCATGCCGGGCGTGCTCGCCGCCAAGCCCAACCCGAGCGCCGGGGGCAGCGAGGCCCAGGCCGATCACATGGCGCGGCTGCTCGAAGGCACCCTGCACCATCGCGCCGCCACCATGCGTTACCACTCGGTGTCGAGCGGCCGGGCGAAGGACTACCTGATCCACCCCTACCGCATTGCCTTCGCGCACGGCGAGCTCTACCTGCTCGCGTTCGTCCCCGAGTACGACGACGTTCGCACCTTTGCCGTGAGCCGCATCGAGGCGGTCTCGCTCGAGAAGCAGACCTTCACCCCGCGCAAGGAACTGACCGACGATGTGTTCGGAAATTCACTCGGCGTCTACTCGGGACCGACGGCGCCGGTCGAGATCGAGTTCGAGGCGCGAATTGCGCCCTACGTGCGTGCCCGCGTGTGGCATCCGTCGCAGGAAGTAAAGGATGGCGACGCGGGACGCGTAAGACTCTCCATGCAGGTGTGCCACGACTGGGCACTGCGTAGCTGGATCCTGGGCTGGGGGCCCCTGGCGCGGGTGCTCGCGCCCGCGGCGCTTGCCCACGAGATCCAGTCCGATCTTCAATCAGCCAGCACGCGGTATGCTTCGCCTAGTTCCTAGGCAGGCGCACGGTCAGGCGGAACCCCCCTTATGCCGCGACTCGGTCGACTCGTCGGACTCGCTGTCATCGCGTTGCTGGTGCTCGCTGCACCGCAGCTCGTCCGCTACTACACGGACTGGCTCTGGTTCGGGGAGGTCGGCTTTCGTCAAGTGTTCGGGACGATCCTGCGGACGCAATCGTTCCTGTTCGTGGTCGGGTTCGTCGCCGCGCTGGTCTGGTTCGCGATCAACGTGCGCGTCGCGGTCGCGACCATGGGGGATCGCCGGCCGACGTTCGTGACCCGCGAGGGGTTCGAGGTGCAGCTGCCGGGGCGGGAGCAGGTGCAGCGCCTGGCGCTCGCGGCCATGACGGTCGTCGCCGGGTTGATCGGCCTCTACGCCGCAAACCAGTGGAACACGTGGCTGGTCTTCCGCCACGCGACGCCGTTCGGCCAGAGCGACCCGGTGCTCGGTTTCGACGTCGGCTTCTACGTGTTCTCGCTGCCCTTCTGGCAGTTGCTGCGGGGGGTGGCGCAGGCGCTGGTGGTGCTCGCGGCCCTCGTGGCCGGCGGGTTGTACCTGGTCTCGGGCAGCCTGGCCTCGACCACCTTCGGACCACGCTTGTCGATGACCAGGGCGGTGCGGTTGCACCTGTCGTGGCTCGCCGCCGTGTTCTTCATCCTGCTCGCCTTCGGGGCGTGGCTGCGGCGGGCCGAGCACCTGCTGGAGCCGACCGCGCTCATCTTCGGCGGCAGCTATGCCGACGTCATGGGCCGGATGCCCGCCAGCCTGCTGCTGGCCGCGGTGTGCGTCGTCGGGGCGTTCCTCGCCCTCGCGCAGGCGTACACCGCCCGCAATTGGCCGATTCCACTGGCGATCGGCCTTTACGTGGCGGTGTCGATCGGCGGCGAGGTGTACGGCACCATCCTGCAGCGCTTCGTCGTCGCCCCGAACGAACAGACCCGCGAGTCGCCCTACATCCAGTACAACATCGATGCCACGCGGCGCGCCTTTGCCCTCGATAGCGTCGAGGAGCGCGAACTCTCGGGCGACGCGCTGCTCACCGCCGCCGACATCAGCCGTAACGCCGAGACGCTCGAGAACGTGCGGCTCTGGGACCATCAGCCGCTGCTCGAAACCTTCGGCCAGATCCAGGAGATCCGCACCTACTACGAGTTCGGCGCGGTGGACAACGACCGCTACCGTATCAACGGCAACCTGCGCCAGGTGATGCTGTCGGCGCGCGAGCTCAACTCCGCCAGCCTGCCGAACCGCACCTGGGTGAACGAGCGGCTCACGTTCACGCACGGCTACGGCCTGACGCTCGGTCCGGTGAACGAGGTCACCTCGGAGGGGCTGCCGGTCCTGTTCGTGCGCGATCTGCCGCCAGTCACCACGCCTCCGTTCACCATCGACGAGCCCAGCCTCTACTTCGGGGAGTTCTCGAGCGACTACGTGATCGTGAAAACGCGGACCCGCGAGTTCCACTACCCGCGCGGCGACGACAACGTGTTCAAGGA
>DATMDI010000395.1:0-4135 GCA_035557875.1 Vicinamibacterales bacterium | reverse complement strand
ATCGGCGCCGGCATGCCGATCACCGAACCATCGGGCAACATGATCGTCGACATCGGCGGCGGCACCACCGACATCGCCGTCATCTCCCTTGCGGGCATCGTCTACAGCAAGGCCATTCGCGTTGCCGGCAATGAAATGGATGAAGCCATCATCCAGTTCATCAAGAAACAGTACAACCTGCTCATCGGCGAGCGCACCGCGGAATCGATCAAGATGGAGATCGGCTCGGCCTATCCGCTCGACGAGAAGATCACCATGGAGATCAAGGGGCGCCATCTCATCGAAGGCGTGCCCAAGACGATCACCGTGTCGGACGCCGAGATTCGCGAGGCGCTGGCCGAGACCGTCAACGTGATCGTCGACGCGGTGCGCGTGGCGCTCGAGCGCACGCCGCCCGAGCTCTCCGCCGACATCGTCGATCGCGGCATCGTGTTGACCGGCGGCGGCGCGCTGCTCAAGAACCTCGACAAGCGGCTGCGCGAGGAGACGGGGCTCCCGCTCGCGATGGCCGAGGATCCGTTGTCGTCGGTGGTGCTCGGCGCGGGCAAGATGCTCTCCGACTTCAACCTCCTGCGGAAGATCTCCATCGACTAGACCGCCCTTCATGGCGCTTCTCGATATCCGTCAGCGCGTGGGCTGGCTCTTCATGACCGTCACGGTCGCCCACCTGATCCTCATCTCGGCGCAGGTGCAGACCCGTCGCGGCGTCCCCATGCTCGAAGAGGCCGTGTTCGGCACGATGGCCGAGGTGCAGCGCGTGGCCACCGGGGGCATCGGCGAGGCCCGCGGGTTCTGGCAGAACTACGTGAACCTGCGCCAGATCGGCCAGGAAAACGAAACGCTCAAGCAGCGTGTGTCGCAGCTCGAGGTGGCGCTGCAGCGCGAACGGGCGCTGGCGGGCCAGTCGCGGCTGCTGCAGGACCTGCTCGACCTCAAGAAAGAGACCGGGCTGGCCACAACGCCGGCCGCGGTGATCGCCAGCGGTGCCAGCCCCGAGTTCCGGACGATGACGCTCGACAAGGGCAGCTCGCAGGGGCTGGGGGCCGACATGGCCGTCATCGCGCCTGCAGGCATCGTCGGCCGGGTCATCCTGCCCACGCCGCGCGCCGCCAAGGTTCAGCTCATCACCGACCGCAACGCGGCCGTCGCCGGTCTCGTCGAGCGCACGCGCGATCAGGGCGTGGCGGTGGGCACGGGCGGCGACCGGCTGCGCTTCGAGTACGTGTCGGGAACGGCTGACCTCAAGGCAGGCGACCGCGTCGTCACCTCGGGGATAGACGGGATCTACCCGAAGGGATTCGTCATCGGTCAGATAGAATCGATCGAACGGAGCGCGGGCGAGTTCAGCAACGTCCTCATCCGCCCCGCGGTGGATCTCTCGGCCCTCGAGGCGGTGCTGGTGGTGACGTCGCCGACGGAAGTGCCGAAGGCTGACAGCGCGGATGCGCTGGCCGCTCCGGAGCCCGCGAGGCCCGAGTGAGGCACGTGACCGGCGGGCAGAGGACGGGCGCGTGAGGGCCGTAGGCGCCCTCATAGCGATTGCGCTCGCTCTCGCGCTGCAGACGACGCTGGCCCAGTTCGTCGTGGGTGGGAGCACGCCGATCGATCTGGTGCTCGTGGCGGTGATCTACGTGGCGCTGACGTCAGGAGCGGCGAGCGGGATGCTGGCCGGCAGCGTCGCGGGATTGATTCAGGACGCGCTGGGGGGTACGAGCAACATCATCGGCATCGGCGGGCTGGCGAAGTCGATCGTGGGATTCGTGGTCGGGGCGATCGGGCAGCAGTTCATCGTCACGGCGGCCATCCCGAGACTGTTCGTGTTCATGGCAGCCACGGCCGTGCACGCCCTGCTGTTTCAGGGGCTGTACGTCGCGCTCGGGCTGCGGACGTTCTCGTCTCCATGGGCAGCCGTGGCCACGCAAGCGCTCGGCAACACGGTGATCGGCATGGTGGCGTTTGCCACCGTCGAGTCGTTCCCGGGGGTGGTCGAACGCCGGCGCCTGTCGCGGCGCCCGAAGGTGTGAGGAAGCCATGTCGTTAGCGGAAGATCGCCGGCGCCTCTCGTTTCGGCTCACCGTGCTCCAGTGGAGCACGGTCGGCATCTTCACGGCGCTGGCCATGAGCTTCTGGTTCCTTCAGGTCGTCCAGCACGCCAGGTACGAGGAGATGGCCGAGAACAATCACCAGCGGACGCTCGCACTGCGGGCGCCGCGCGGTGTGCTGTTCGATCGCAACGGCGCCGTCCTGGTCGAGAACCGCCACTCGTTCACCATCTCCATCGTTCGCGAGCACTCCAAGGATCTGACCCGTACGGTGAAGTTGCTGTCGGCCGTGGCCCACCTCGACGAGAAGCAGGTGCAGCAGATCGTCGATCGCCACCGCGCCGAGCCGTCGTATCGGCCGATCGTGGTGGTGGAAGACGCGACGCTGGCGCAGGTGGCGGCGGTGACGGCTCGCCGGCTCGACACCGAACTGCCCGACGTGGTCGTCGAGGAGGTGCCGGCGCGGCGCTACCCGTCCGAGGCGATGGCGGCGCACCTGTTCGGCTACGTCGGCCAGGCCAACGACGCTCAGGTGGAGGCCGGCGCGATGCAGGGCGCCATCGTCGGCCAGCAGGGGCTCGAAAAGGCCTACAACGACCTCCTCATGGGCACCGACGGCGCCAAGCGCGTGGTGGTCAACAGCCTCGGCCGCGAGATCCGCACGCTCGAGGAGATTCCGCCGGTCGAAGGGCGCCGGGTGCAGCTGACGATCGACGCCGACCTGCAGCGCGCCGCCGAAGAGGGCTTCAAGCTGGCCGGGTTCAACGGTGCGGCGCTCGTCCTCGACCCGCGCAACGGCGAGGTGCTCACCTACGCGAGCCTGCCGTCCTACGACCCCAACGACTTCTCGGTCGGCATCGACCGGGCCACCTGGGCGTCGCTCAACACCGACAAGCTCAAGCCGCTGCAGAATCGGGTGCTGCAGGGCCGCTATTCGCCAGGATCCATCTTCAAGATCGTGGTCGCCACGGCCGCTCTCGAAGAGGGCGTGGTGACGGCCGATCACCGCATCACCTGCACCGGCGGCGCGTACTTCTTCGGGCGCTACTTCAAGTGCCACCTCAAGGGTGGGCACGGCAGCCTGGACATGCGCCACGCCATCGAGAAGTCGTGCAACGTCTACTTCTATACCCTGGGCAACATGCTCGGCGTGGACAGGATCCACAAGTGGGCGGAGAAGCTCGGCATGGTCGGCAAGACCGGCATCGACCTGCCGAACGAGCAGGAGAGCATCGTCCCTTCCACCGAGTGGAAGCGGAAGCGCACCGGCGAGAAGTGGTACGCCGGCGAGACGATCTCGGTGTCGATCGGCCAGGGACAGGTGACGGTGACACCGGCGTCGCTGGCGGTCATGATCTCCACCGTGGCCAACGGCGGCACCCGCGTCACGCCGCACGTGCTCAAGGCGATCGACGAGGGCCAGGGCTGGAAGCCGGTGCCGGCGCCGGCGGTGGCGGATACGATTGCGTTCAAGCCCGACACTCTGGCGGCGCTGCGTGAGGGGCTGTGGATGGTCGTGAACGCCGCGGGCACCGGCGGCCGCGCGCGTCTCCCGGGCTACGACGTCGCGGGCAAGACGGGCACCGCACAGGTCATCTCCATCCAGGGGCGACAGGCGGCCCGCGGCTCGGACCGCGACCTGCGCGACCACGGGTTCTTCGTGTTCTTCGCGCCGCGCGACAACCCGCAGATCGCCGGCGTGATCTTCGCCGAGCACGGCGAGCACGGGTATCTCGGCGCGCCGATCGCCAAGCACGTCATCGCCACCTACTTCGCCAAGAAGGAGGGGCGGCCGCTGCCGCAGCTGGCCGTGCCGGCCGCGCCGGCCGCACCGGCCGGTGCTGACCAGGATCCCGATTCGCCGCCGGCGCTGCCGGCCGTGGCCGTGGACGTCGCCGACGCGCGCGGCGCCGAGTCCGGCACCACGACCGCCGCCGGCCGCATCCGCGAGACCGATTGATGTTCGAGCGGCGCCTGCACTTCCACATCGACTGGGCGATGCTGGTCGCGCTGATGGCGTTGTGCCTGCTCGGCCTGGCGCAGATCTACAGCGCCACCGGCGGGCCGACCGCGATCTACGTCACCCAGATCTA
>DATMDI010000394.1:0-2768 GCA_035557875.1 Vicinamibacterales bacterium | reverse complement strand
CTACGCCAAGATCGAGACCACCAATCCTGGCAACTCGATCAAGGACCGCATGGCGGTAAAGATGATCGAGGACGCCGAAAAGGCCGGCAAGCTGAAGCCGGGCGGCACGATCATCGAAGGCACGTCCGGTAACACCGGCATGGGGCTGGCTATTGCCGCCGTCGTGAAGGGCTATCGCTGCATCTTCACCACCACCGACAAGCAGTCGAAGGAGAAGATCGACGCGCTGAAGGCGTTTGGCGCCGAGGTGATCGTCTGTCCCACCGACGTCGATCCGGAGGACCCGCGCTCGTACTATTCGGTCTCGACCCGACTCGAGCGTGAGCTGGCGAACTCCTGGAAGGCCAACCAGTACGACAATCTCTCGAACACCGCCGCGCACTACGAGCAGACCGCGCCCGAGATCTGGGAGCAGACGCAGGGCCAGGTGACGCACCTCGTGGTGGGCGTCGGCACCGGCGGCACGATCAGCGGCATCGGCCGCTACCTCAAGGAGCGCAACCCGAAGATCAAGGTGTGGGGGGTCGACACCTACGGCTCGGTGTTCAAGAAGTACAAAGAGACCGGCGTGTTCGACAAGAACGAGATCTACCCGTACATCACCGAGGGCATCGGCGAAGATTTCCTGCCGTCCAACGTCGACTTCGGGATCATCGATCACTTCGAGAAGGTGACCGACAAGGACGCGGCGCTGATGACCCGGCGCCTGGCCCGGGAAGAGGGGATCTGGGTGGGCAACTCCGCCGGATCGGCGATGGCCGGCGTGCTGCAGCTCAAGGACCACTTCCACGCGGATGACGTCGTGGTCGTGGTCTTTCACGATCACGGCTCGCGCTACATGGCCAAGATGTTCAACGACGAGTGGATGCGTTCGAAGGGCTTCTTCGAGGTGATGGGCATGACCGCGCGCGAGCTCGTGGCCGTCGGCGGGGCCGGCGAGCTCTTCGCCGTGGAGGCGACCCGGCCGGTGGAGGACGCGGCAAAGCTGATGAGCACCCACGACTTCTCGCAGGTGTCGGTGACCAAGAACGGCCGCCTGGTCGGCTCGCTCAACGAGACGCACCTCTACGAGGAGCTGGTAGGCGATCCCGACATCCGCAAGCGTCCGGTCGAGGACATCATGCAGCAGGCGTTTCCGTTCGTGGACATCTCGACGCCGGTCGAACTGCTCGCGACGATGATCAGCCCGCAGAGCCCCGCCGTGCTGGTGCGCGATTTCAAGACCGACAAGACCTTCATCATCACGCGCTCCGACATCATCCGCGTGCTGATGTAACGGCTATACTTTGCTCATCTGGCCATGACAGCTTCCATCCCGCTGCCGCTGCTCTTCGCCGTCTTTTTCCTGGCGCTCACGTGGCGCCAGCTCCAGCCGAGACGCCGTCGCTAAGGCGGCCGACGATGCGGACGCTGATGGGCGCCGCGAGCGCCATGGTGGCGACCTTTGCGGTGCAGGCGTTTGCCGGCCAGGCGCCGCATGGCGCGATCCGGCGCGTCGATCATCTCGTGTATGCGGTCCCGGATCTCGACGCCGCCGTCTCCGATCTCGAACGCCGGCTCGGCGTACGGGCGGCGCCGGGCGGCCAGCATCCCGGGCGCGGCACGCGCAACGCGCTGATCGCGCTCGGGCCCGACTCCTACCTCGAGATCCTCGCGCCCGATCCGGCCCAGGCGGTGCCCCCGGGCGGACGCTGGTTCGGCGTCGATCCCGCTGTGCCCGCGCGACTGGCGGGCTGGGCGGCCAAAGGCGCCGATCTCGCGCGCCTCGCGGCGTCCGCTGGACAGCGCGGTGTGCCGCTCGGTCCGGTCGTGGCCGGGTCACGTCAGCGGCCCGACGGCGTGATGCTGCGCTGGACGTTGACCGATCCGGGGGTGTCGTCCACGCTGAGCCTGGTTCCGTTCTTCATCGACTGGTCCGACAGCCCGCATCCCGCCGCAACCGCGCCTCGCGGCCCCGTGCTCGAGGCGCTGCGCGCCGAGCATCCGCGGCCCGAGCTGGCGCGCGAGCCGCTGGCGGCGCTCGGCATCGATCTGCCCGTTGTTCCAGGACCGCGGCCGGCGATCGTCGCCACCCTGCGAACCGTCTCGGGCCTCGTGGAGCTGCGCTAGGACAGATGCCGTCGATCATCAGCCATGCCGTGTTCGCGTCGAGCCTCGGCGCGGCTGGTTCCCCGGGTTCGCGGATGCCGGTGCGCTACTGGGCGGCGCTGGCCGTCGTGGCCGCGCTGCCCGATCTCGACGTGGTGGTGTACCCACTCGGCCTCAATGCGCCGCACATGCTCGGTCATCGCGGCCTGACGCATTCGCTGCCGTTCGCCGCCGTGTTCGCCGCGCTCATTGTCCGGCTCGTGTTTCGCGACGCTCGATGGCGCCCGGTATGGACGCGGCTCTGGCTCGTCTTCTTCGCGGCAATGGCGTCGCACGGCGTGCTCGACGCCATGACCAACGGCGGTCAGGGGATCGCGTTCTTCGCGCCCTTCTCGGACGCGCGCTGGCACTTCGGGTGGCAGCCCATTCTCGTGTCGCCGATCGGTGTGGGCGCGTTCCTCTCCGAATACGGCCTGCGCGTGCTGCAGAACGAGATGCTCTGGCTGTGGCTGCCGTCGGCGATCCTGGCCGCGTCCGCGTGGTACGTGCGCGGTCGTCCGGTGGTCGACCGCTAGCTGCTAGGCGCGGTAACGGCGCCGGACGCCGATGCCCAGCGCGCCCGCGGCGAGCAACGACAGCAAGCCGGGCTCCGGCACCGCGGCGAAGGTCAGATCTTCGAT
>DATMDI010000393.1:0-17463 GCA_035557875.1 Vicinamibacterales bacterium | reverse complement strand
CGACTTCGACGTGGTCGAACCGGACGTTCTGTTCATCAGCAGCGCCAGGCTGCCCGAGGTGCTGACCGCGGATAGGAACGAATTGCTGACCACTCCGCTCCTCCCCGAACTCGAACTGCCGCTCGCGGCCGTCTTCGAAGGCACGGACTGAGCGCGCCAACCGGGTCAATGCGGCCCGGATCGAACGATCAGAGGCGTCGTCCTACAGGACCGGCAGGCCGGACTCCGCCGACTTCGGCGCCGGCGCGGTTACCAGACGCCCGAGGTGAAACGGCACGCTCGTCACCACGACGTTCGGGGTGAACAGCAGCGCACCCTTGATGAGCAGAGCGTGCTGGTTGTGCAACAGGTGCTGCCATAACCGTCTCGGAACGAACTCGGGCAGGATGACAGTGATGTAGGTCGACGGCTCGTCGCGCCGGATCTCCTCGATGTAGTCGAGGAGCGGCTCCAGCAGCGAGCGGTAAGGTGAGGCGAGGACCGCCAGGCCCACGCCCTGTCCCCATTCCGGCCACTGCCTGCGAAGCGCTTCCGTCCCCGCCGGATCCATCTCGACATACACCGCCCGCACGTCCGGCGACAGGGTCCGCGCGTACTGCAGCGCCTTGACCACGGCGCGCTGGATGCCACCGATCGGCACGAGCACCACGTGACGGCCGGGGATCTCCGGTCTCCAGTCGCGCAGGGTCAACTCCGACGCCACGTGATCGTAGTGGCGCCTCGTGATCGTGAAGAGGGCAACGAGCGCGGGGATCATCAGGAGGATGAGCCACGCGCCTTCGGCCGCTTTCGTGACCGCGACGATGACGAGGACGACGCCCGTGACCAGGGCGCCGATACCGTTCACCCACGCGCTCGTCCGCCAGCCGGCCGCGCCTGAGCGGCGCCAGTGGATCACCATCCCGGCCTGCGACAGCGTGAACGAGACGAAGACGCCGATCATGTAGAGCGGGATGAGCGCGTGCGTGTCGCCGGCAAAAGCGACCAGCAGCGCGGCGGCCAGCACGCTCAGGATCAGGATGCCGTTGGAGAACGCCAACCGATCGCCCTGGTTGGTGAACTGTCGCGGCAGGAACCGGTCGCGCGCCACGATCGAGGCGAGCCGCGGAAAGTCCGCATACGCGGTGTTGGCGGCAAGCACCAGGATCAGCATCGTCGCCGCCTGCACTGCGAAGTAGAAGGCGGTGCCGCCGCCAAACGTCGCGCGCGCCAGTTGCGAGATCACGGTCTCGGTCTCGTTGGGAACGAGCGCGTAGGCGTGCGCGAGCAGCGTGATGCCGAGGAACATCGTGATCGACAGCACGCCCATCGCGACGAGCGTGGAGGCGGCGTTGCGGCTCTCGGGCGGACGGAACGCGGGCACCCCGTTCGACACGGCCTCCACGCCGGTCATGGCCGTGCACCCGTTGGAGAAGGCCGTCAGGATGGCGAACGTCGACAGCAACTGCGTGGCACTGGCGGGATGCGCGAGCTCGTGCGGCGGGGCAATGGCCCCCGAGAGGTAACGCCACATCCCGAGCCCCAGCATCCCGAGCACGCCGAGGATGAAGAAGTAGGTGGGCACGGCGAAGATGCGGCCAGACTCTCGGACGCCACGCAGGTTTCCCACCATCAGCAGGGCGACGAACCCCAGCCCGATCGCCACGCGGTGGGACGCCCACTGGGGAAAGGCCGAAGTCAACGCCGCCACCCCCGCCGCGACGCTTACCGCCACGGTGAGCACGTAATCGATGAGAAGTGAGGAGGCGGCCACCAGGCTCGGCGTCGTGCCCAGGTTCTCTTTGGCGACGATGTAGGCGCCGCCCCCGCTGGGGTAGGCGTGAATCGTCTGACGGTATGAGAACACGACGACGGCCAGCGTGACCGCGATCACGGCACCGATGGGCGTGACCAGGCTCATGGCGGCGATGCCGCCGATCAGCAGGACGCGCAGGATCTCCTCTGTGGCGTAGGCCACGGACGACAGGGCGTCGGACGACAGCACCGCCAGCCCGGTGACGCGGGACAGGCGTTCGTGGTGGGCGTGGTGTGACGGGATGCGCGCGCCGACGAGGACGCGCTTGAGCTGTGAGAGAAACGACGGATCGGACACGGACACCTCCAACCGCCGACGGGGTTAGCTGACGGGCTCGAGGTTGGAAGTCCTCTACCAGCGGTCGCTGAGGCGAGTTATTGCCTTCGCGCGCCGGATTCGCCCCGATGAGCGCAGTGGCTCACGGTGGGTCCCCCGTATCGCTCCGCCGCGGCGGAGCGAACTTGGCGATAACCGCATTGTGCGGCGGGCACGCGCCGAAAGCGCGCTCCCGGCACCGTACTTATGAACTCTTTACGCCTTTCTGCTCCGGCTCGTCCGCCTCCCGCCGGCCGGTGACACAATGAATCGTGCCTTCGCCGTTCCGGCGCGACGCGGTCGTTCTGCTGGGAGGGCTGGCGGCAATCGCCGCGGCAACCGACCTGCTGCAACGCGTGCCGCACATCAGCACCACGACGGTCGCGCTCGTGCTGCTGCTGATCGTGCTCGGCACCGCGACCTTCGCGCGGCTCCGCGTCGCGGTCATCGCGTCGCTGGCGTCGATGCTGGCCTTCAACTTCTTCTTTCTGCAGCCGGTGGGCACCTTTGCCATCGCCGATCCGCAGAACTGGGTCGTGCTGGCGGTGTTTCTCACGGTCGCGGTCGTCGCGAGCAAGCTGTCGGCGGCGGCTCAGGATCGCGCGCGGGCCCACCTCGCGGAAACGCTGCTGGCGTCGCTGAGCCACGACATGCGCACGCCGCTGACGGCGGTGCGGGTGGCGGTCGAGAACCTGCGGCGCCCGCTCGACGACGACGCGCGGGAAGCGCAGAGCGCCGCCGCGGCGACGGAGCTCGAACGCCTGACCCTGCTGCTGGAGAACATGCTCGACATGGCCCAGATCGACGCCGGCGCAGTGCGCGTCGATCGCCAGTGGGTGGCGGCGGCCGACGTCGTGGACGCGGCGGTGGCCCACGTCCGGCGCACGCTCGAGGGACACCCCGTCGTGGTCGAGGCCGCCGCCGATCGCGAAGTGCAGATCGATCCGCGTCTCACCTCGGCGGCCCTGTCACACATGCTCGAGAACGCGGCGCGCTACTCGCCTGCCGGGCAACCGATCCTCGTCGAAGGACGGGTGGCGCCCGACGGGCTGCACGTATCGGTGACCGACCGCGGTCCCGGTCTTCAACCGTCGGAAGTGGATCGGCTCTTCGACCGCTTCTACCGCGGGCAGGCGGGCGCGCGCACGATGCACGGCACCGGCATGGGGCTGACCATCGCCCGGGGGCTGCTCGCCGCGGCCGGGGGCACCGCCTGGGCGGAGAACGCGCCCGGCGCCGGCGCCCGCTTTTCGCTCACCGTCCCCGGCCCGGTCCGGCGCGCAACGGCGGCCCAGTAGGCGGCATGAGCGCACGCATTCTCGTCGTGGACGACGAGCCGAACATCCTCAACACGCTGGCCCCGCTGCTGCGTGCCCACGGCTACGAGGTGACGACGGCCGCCTCGGGTCATGCCGCCTTGAATCTGGTCCACACCGGCAGTCCGGATCTGCTCGTGCTCGACCTCGGCCTCCCGGATATCGACGGCGTCGCCGTCTGCGAGAACGTGCGCGGCGCGTCGAGTGTGCCGATCCTGGTGCTCTCGGCTCGCGGGCGCGAGGCCGACAAGGTGCGGGCGCTCGACGCCGGGGCCGACGACTACGTCACGAAGCCGTTCGGATCCGACGAGCTGCTGGCGCGCATCCGCGCGGCCCTCCGCCGCGCCGACAACGCCTCGGCATCTCAGGGGCCGTACGTCTGTGGCAACCTCACCATCGATCGCCAGCGTTTTCGCGTCGAGCGCGACGGCGACGAGATCCGGTTGACGCCCAAGGAATTCGAGCTGCTGTCACTGCTCGCGGCCAATGCCGGACGTGTCCTGACCCACCGGGCGATCCTGCGGGCGATCTGGGGTGCCAACGCCGTGCACCAGCCCGAGCACCTTCGCGTGCTCGTCGGAGCACTGCGCAAGAAGATCGAACCTGATCCGTCGTCGCCACGCTACATCCTGACCGAGCCCTGGGTGGGATACCGCTTCGCAGATCCGTAACCTGCCGGGTCTTCCGGCCCTGTCACGATCGCATCCACGCTTGCCGGAACGGCCCGCGCCGGGACACCCTAGAGGCGCTCGAACCCGCAGCCACGATGCCACTCACGCCACGCCTTCGCACGCCGTACCCGGTCCGCGTGGTCCTGTCCACGCCAGCGGTGCTGTCGTTCGTGTCGGTGTGGAAGGCGGCGGCCCTGGCCATCGCGCAGCTCGGCGCCGGCCTCTTCTTCGTCGCGGGGGTGGCCGCGCCCGTGCTGGGTCCTTACACGGTGTGGGCCGTGCTGGCCACCGCCGTCATCGGCTGGTTCGCGCGCGCCATCGACATCGAGAGCTGGGCGCTGCTCATCCCAGGCGGCACGTCGTCACGGGTGCAACTCGCGTTCGGCGCTCGGGCCGGGCGCGTGGCGGCCGCCGTAGCCGTCGTCGATCGCACCGTGTTCGCGGCGCTGGCCGCGGTGGTGACCGGTCAATACGTCGCGCTGGTCCTGGCGCCGCAGATCCGCGGGACCGTGGCGGGCGCGGTGGCGGGCCAGGAACTGGCGACCGTGATCGGAGTGGCGGTGATCGGTCTGCTGTGGATGCGAAGCCGCATCGGCCTGACCTGGCCGCGAGACGCCGTGGCCCGAGGCGTCTGGGCGGCCGTCGTCGTGCTCATCGCGCTCACCGTGTGGGCGGCGGCGAGCCTCAGCCGGCCGGCGGTCCCGTGGACGGCGTTGCTGCAGCCGCCGGTCCTGCCGCGCTGGAGCGCGCTGGCCGCCGTCGAGACGCTCGTCGTCGGCTGGTCGGCATTGCTGCTGACGCTGCCGGCAATCGGCGGCGGCGATGCGCTCTCACGCGTCGCGCACGAGTTCGCGCCACCGCGGCTGTCGTCGCTGCGGCGCATGCGCATGCTGGTGGGCCTGATGACCGCCAGCCTCGGGATCGGCGGCGCCGTGTGTTACGTGCTGCTCGTGCCGCCGGCGGAGCTCGCGGCGTGGACGACCACGCCGCTCGCCGGGCTCGCCTACCACCTGGCGGCGCCGTCCTGGGTCCAGGCCGCCTTCGCAATCGCGCTCGCGGCGGCGGCGGTGCTGTTGCTCGTGCCCGGCATCTTCCTGTCGATGGGCGACGCCGAAGCGCTGCTCCAGCGGCTCTCCATCGAGGGCGCGCTCCCGGGCGGGCTGGTGGAGCTACACCGTCGGTTCGGCACGCCGGTGCGCCTCATCGACACCACCGCAGCCGGCACCGTGTTCGTCATCGTCCTGGCTGGCGGGCGCGTCGAATGGCTGGCGCGGGCGTTTGCGGTAACCATCGCCGCCTACCTCCTGATCAAGATCGCGGCCCTTGTCCGCCTGCGCAGCGGGCATCGCGACGCGCCCTATCGCGTGCCGCTCAATATCCGCATCGGGCCGCGCGACGTGCCGCTCGGCCTGGTCGCGACCGGCACGGTGCTGGCCGGCGCGGCGCTGGCGGGGCTCGCTACCGGTGACGCACCGGCGATGGCCGCCGCGGCGCTGCTGGTCGCGCTCGCGCTCGTGCTGCTCACGACCGGCCGCACTGTCGAGCCCGAGACGCCAGACGAGCCGCCGCCCGCCTTCGACGTCCTGAGCGACGCCGAGGTGTCGCCGCCACAACTCGGCACCCGCGCCGGCTGCGTGCTCGTGCCGGTCCGCAATCCGCACGCGCTGGATCACGTGGCCGCTGCACTGAAGGCGGCCGGCGATCGCGACGTCGTCATCATGACGGTGCGGCTGCTCGAGCCGGATGTGGAATCGCCGGCGGCAGACGCTGGCCGCGGACCCAGCCTGCAGGAGCGAAAGCTGTTCGAGGACACGGCCACCATGGCCGAGCGGCTGGGCCACCCGGTGCGGCCCATCATCGTGCTCGCCCGCAACGTCGTCGACGCCATCGCCACGACAATGCTGCAGCTGCAGGCATCCGAAGTGTTCGTCGGCGAGTCGTCCACGCTGTCGAGCGCGGATCAGGCACACCTGCTCGGCGAGGCCTGGGAGCGCGCCGACAAGACGGACGCGCGCACCGCCCGTCTCGTCATCGCCCATCGCAGCGGCCGCACCGACACCTATCACATCGGCGCACACCCCCCTTCGCTCACGCCTGTCGATCTCGATCTGATCCACCGGGTATGGCTCGACGCCGTCAAGGCCGTCGGCCCGCACGTCCACCACCACGACGTCGTTCGCGCGGCGCTCACGCAAATGGAACAACAACTCACCGGTCCTTCCCGGGACGAGGCGCTGGCGGCGATCCGCCACGTCGCTCGCCCCGCCGACGAGCTCGCCGCCATCCTGCAGGCGAAGGAATACGGACGCCTGCGCGACATGCTGCGCAACCGGCACGCGGGCGACGTCGCCGAACTCCTCACCGCCCTCAGCATCGAGGATCAGGTCCTCGTGTTCCGCGTGCTGCCCCGCAAGGACGCGGCGGCGGTGTTCGAGTACCTCCCGCAGGACGCCATGGAAAGCCTGCTCAAGGCGATGGCGCAGGAAGACATCGCGGCGCTGCTCAACAACATGGCGCCGGACGACCGCACCCAGTTCCTCGAAGAGCTGCCGGCCGCGGCCACACGCCAGCTCCTGTCCCTGCTCACGCCGGCCGAGCGCGCGGTAGCGCTCACCCTCCTCGGCTATCCGGATCGCTCGGTCGGGCGCCTGATGACGCCGCACTACGTGGCGGTGCGCGAGCACTGGAGCGTGCAGGAAGTGCTCGACTACGTGCGCAACCACGGCCAGGACAGCGAGACGCTCAACGTCATCTACGTCGTGGACGACCAGGGTCTGCTCATCGACGACATCCGCATCCGCGAACTGCTGCTGGCGCCGCTCGAGAAGCGGATCGTCGAGCTGATGGACCGCCGGTTCGTCACCCTGACGGCCACCGACGATCAGGACGCGGCCGTGGCCGTCTTCCGCCAGTACGACCGCAGCGCGCTCCCTGTGACCGACACCGCCGGCATGCTCATCGGCATCGTCACGATTGACGACGTGCTCGACGTGGCCGAGGCGACGGCGACGCGCGAGATCCAGCGCATCGGCGGATCGGAAGCGCTCGACGAGCCGTACATGCAGACGTCGTTCTGGCAGATGATGCAGAAACGCGCCGGCTGGCTCACAGTGCTCTTCATCGGTGAAATGCTCACCGCAACCGCGATGGGCGCCTTCGAGGCCGAGATCTCGCGGGCAGTCATCCTGGCCCTGTTCGTCCCGCTCATCATCTCGAGCGGCGGCAACTCCGGGTCGCAGGCCTCCACCCTTGTCATTCGTGCCCTCGCGCTGGGCGAGGTGGAGGTGGCGGACTGGTGGCGTGTGATGCGACGTGAGCTGCTGGCCGGGCTCGTGCTCGGTCTGATTCTGGGCAGCATCGGCTTCCTTCGCATTGCCGTCTGGTCGGCCTTCTCCCCCGTCTATGGCGAGCACTGGATGCTGGTTGGCATCACGGTGTCGGTGTCGCTCGTCGGCGTGGTGCTGTGGGGCACGCTGAGCGGGTCGCTGCTGCCCTTCCTGATGCGGCGCCTCGGCTTCGACCCGGCCACGTCGTCGGCGCCGTTCGTGGCGACGCTGGTGGACGTGACCGGGCTCGTGATCTACTTCTCGGTGGCGCTGGTGGTACTGCGCGGGACGCTGTTGTAATCGACGTGGGGGCCGGCTTCAGCCGGCCCTGGGCCGCCTGAAGGCGGCCCCTACGACATCATGACGAAACCACTGACAGGAAAAGTAGCGGTTGTCGCAGGGGCGACGCGCGGGGCGGGGCGCGGCATCGCTCGTATGCTCGGCGAGGCTGGCGCCACGGTGTACTGCTCGGGCCGCAGCGTGGCCGGACAGCCGGCGACGAAGAACCGGCCCGAAACGATCGACGAGACGGCCGCGCTCGTCACCGCGGCCGGCGGGCGCGGCATCGCCGTCCAGACCGACCACCTGCAGGCCGACCAGGTGCAGCGCCTGTTCGCGCGCGTCAAGCAGGAGGCGGGCCAGCTCGACGTGCTCGTCAACGACATCTGGGGCGGCGACGACCTCACCGAGTGGGGCACGAAGTTCTGGGCGCTCGACCCGGCCAAGGGGTTCGCGATCCTCGACAGCGCGGTGCGTACCCACATCCTGACCAGCCGCTACGGCGTGCCGCTGATGATCGAGCAGAAATCGGGGCTGATCGTCGAGATCACCGACGGCGACCACCCCGGCTATCGCGGCACGCTCTACTACGACCTGGCCAAGACTGGCGCCATCCGGCTCGCGCTCGACATGGCCGAGGATCTGCAGGGCACCGGCGTAACGGCGCTGGCGGTGACGCCTGGCTTTCTGCGATCGGAAGCGATGCTCGAGCGCTTCGGCGTGACTGAAGCGAACTGGCGCGACGCCAAGGTGCAAGGCTTCGAGGCCTCCGAGACACCGTGCTTCGTCGGGCGCGCCATCGCTGCGCTGGCCGCCGATCCCGGCGTGCGCGCCAAGGCGGGCGGCGCCTACGCGAGCTGGACGCTGTCGGACGAGTACGGCTTTATTGATATCGACGGCGGGCGCCCGCACTGGGGGCGCTACATGCTGGGCTACACCAACGGCATCCTGGAACGCGGCGGACCAACGACTCCCGAGGAGAAGTTCTGGATGGTGGCCGTCTACTGGCAGTTCAAGTACGACCCGCGCTTCCGCGAGATGAAGCAGCGCATCGACGCGGTCATGGGAACGCCGGCAAGCGACTACGATCCCCGCGGCATCGAAGACTGACGTGGGGCGCCGGCCCGTACGACGTAGCGGCCGGTCTTCAGACCGGCCGTGACCATGGCGGTCGAAAAACCGCCCTCTACGAGGGGGGCGAACAGGAGTACGGTGCGCGGGATATCCCCCGCGCCTCGATGTGAGCGAAGGAGGTTCCATGCGCTGGCTGTCCGTCGTCGTCCTCTCGTTCGTCGTCGCCGCCACAGCCTCGGCCGCCTCGGTCGACGGCCTCAACATTCATTCGACGACCACCGGCGCCGGCCCGGCGACGCTGGTGCTGGTGCACGGCTGGACCTGCGACGAGTCGTCGTGGGCGGCGCAGGTGCCCGCGCTCGCGAAGAAGTATCGCGTCATCACCGTCGATCTGCCGGGACACGGCCGCAGCGGTGCGCCGGCGAACGGCAAGTTCTCGATGGATCTCTTCGCCCGCGCCGTCGAAGCGGTGCGGGCCGAGGCGCGGGCTGACAAGATCGTGCTGGTCGGACACAGCATGGGCGCGCCCGTGATCCGGCAGTACGCGCGGTTGTATCCCGCTCGCGTCGCCGGGTTGATTGCGGTGGACGGACCATTGGACATGCGGCAGTTCCCCGGCGATTTCAAGCCGCCCGTCCTCACCGGCCCCGAGGGGCTCAAGGCGCGCGAAGGCATGATCCGCAGCATGTTCACGCCGCAGACGCCGCCGGATCTGCAGCAGAAGATCCTGACGATGATGCTCAAGGCCCCCGAGGCGACGGCGATTGGCGCGATGGGATCGATGATGGACCCGGCACTGCGGAAGGACGACGTGACGCCGATGCCGGCGCTCGCCGTCTGGGCCGGCACCAGTCAACAAATGCCGAAGCTCGAGGATACGCGGAAGGCCCTGCCGAAGTACGAGCAGACCCAGGTGCCCGGCACCGGTCACTTCCTGATGATGGAAAAGCCGGACGAGTTCAATCGCCTGGTCGTGGCGTTCGTGGACAAGCTGCAGTTCTGAGGCAGAGGCGAGGCTCCGCCTCGCCTGACAGTGTCTCTTTGCCCCCGCTCCGCGGGGGCGCTATTTGCGGACCGCCTTGAGATCGCCCTCGACGATGGTCATGACGAAGTGCGTGGCCTGGCCGCTGGCGTCGAGGAAGAACTCGAGCCGCTGTCCGGTGACCCAGAAGACGACCAGGGTCGGCTTCGCCCACGTCAGGGACGTTTCTCATCGCGGTGGACCCAGCGGTCCACCCGTTCTCCAACGACCAGAAGCAACAGCACCACGACGACCACGCTCGCACCCGTGCGCCACAGGCCGGCGCCGGCCGCGACGCCGACGGCGGCGACGATCCAGATCGCGGCCGCGGTGGTGAGCCCTTCGACTCCGCGCCCGTCGGGACGGTGCAGGATCACGCCGGCGCCGATGAAGCCGATGCCGGCGACGATCCCCTGCAGCACCCGGCTGGGCGCCGAGCTGTCGCTGGCCTGGAGCAGCAGCCCGACGAGCGTCAGCGTGGCGGCCCCCAGCGCGACCAGCGCGTGCGTCCGAAGGCCGGCGGGTTTCCCGTAGCTCTCGCGGTTGAGGCCAATCAGCGCGCCCAGGAGCGTCGCCAGCAGCAGGCGACCGAATAGTTCGACGAACGACACTGGAACGGCAACCGCATCCATGGTGCCGTTGTAGCAGGCCGGACACGCCCGCACAAACGGCTGGCGGGTCACAGCTGGACGTGCATTGATATGGCTGAGGTATCCTCGACTGTCGGCCCCGGTTCCACGAGCGTCGTGGGTCCCCGGGGCGGACCCTCTCAGGAGATGACATGCCTCTTTCGATTCCCATGACCCGTTCACTCTGTCTTGCTGTCGCCGTCGCCGCTGTGCTGCTGCCAGCCGCGAGCTTCGCGCAGCGCACCAGCGTCGCCCGCGACCTCCCCGTCTACGACAACGGCGGCAAACCGGACCTTGCGCTGGATGAGCAGCGCTTCGTGGCCCAGATGGAAATCGTCGATCGCAGTTTCGCGGCCGACGACTGTGCCATAGCCGAAGGCGTCGTCGGCGCACCCGGCTATCGCCGGCTGCTGCGCTTCGACACCGTGCTCATGAACCGCGGCGACGGCGACCTCGTGGTGGGCGACAGGAGCGACCCGAACAACCCCTACGCGCCGTACTTCGTCTTCCATCAGTGCCACGGCCACTACCACATCCGGTATTTCTCGATTTACGAGCTGTTGACGCTCGATGGCACGGTCGTCGTGGCCGGCACCAAGCAGGGCTTCTGCTTCGAGGACTCGTTCAAATACGAAGACGGGGGCAAGAGCAAGGGCTACGACTGTCACGACCAGGGCATCACGTCCGGGTGGGGCGACTGGTACTACAAGCAACTGGTCGGCCAGTGGATCGACATCACCGGCGTGCCCGAGGGCGACTACATCGTCCGCGTGTCGATCAACACTGGCGAGTTCTCACCGATCTTCGATGAGGGGCAGAACCGCTACCCGAACGTCACCGAGGTGCGGGTCAAGATTCCGAGCCCGCGGAAGAAGGTCGCGGCCCTGCCGTAGCCCGCGCCGGTCACGCCGGCCGCGCGATGTACCACAAGTTCCCCATCGAGTCGGTGACGCTCGCGACTCTGTCGCCGTACGACTGATCCGCCGGCGGCGCGAGAGAGGTCGCGCCCGCCGCCACCGCCCGTTCAAACAAGGCGTCGGCGTCGTCCACGTAGAGATAAAACGTGGTCGGCATCGGCGCCGCCGGATCGGGCTCGCCAAGTTCGAGAACCGCGTTGCCGATACGCACCTGCGCATGCATCACCCGGCCGCCCGGGTCGAGGTGCCGTGCCTCCTCGACCGCACCGAACGCCCCCTTGAGGAAGTCGATGAAGGCGGGCGCCCCTTGCGGGTGGAGGTACGGCGTCACGGTGCGCAAACCCGCGGGCACGGCCGACGCCCCAAGACTCCGTGCGATGTACCAGTAGTTGCCGAACGGATCACGGACATAGCCTGACCGCTCGCCGTACGGGCGATCGGCCGGCTCGCCCATCGAGGTACCGCCCGCCGTGAGCGCGCGCGCGTACGTCGCGTCCACGTCCTCGACGTAGACGTGGTACGCGCTCGGCCGCACCGGCACCACGTTCTCCTGAGCGCCCTCCCCGATCATGAGCATCGAGTCGCCGACTCGCAGCTCGCGGTGCACGCCGTTCGGTGTCGTCGTGGTCTCGGTCTCCACCGCCCCGAACACGTGCTTGAGAAAGTCGGTGAGCCCGGTGTCGCGCGCCCGCATGTACGGCGTGATCGTGGTGAATCCCTCGCGGGCCCTGGTCGTCGTCGGAATCGCCGGCGCAGTGGCAGTAGACATCGTCGTCCTCTCTTTCAGCCGGGCCTTGAGGCCGGCCGTGAACCGCGGATTCGGGTAGTGCCGCATCTCCACCACGAGACGGGCGAACGGCGCCAGTTCCGGATCCGCCAGGGCCGCGGTGGCGTCGCCGCGCGCCAGAATCGTGTCCACCAGCCGATCGAGACGGCCGCTGAGGGCGAGGTCAGCCATGGCGCATCCCTTTCCGCAGGTTCTCCAGCGCCCGGAGCTGCAGCTGTTTCACCGCGCCCTCGGATCGGTGCAACGCGGCCGCGACGTCGCGCAGGCTCTTCTCTTCGCCGAACCGCATCTCGATGACGCGCCGCTGCAGGTCCGGCAGCCGATCGACCAGCTGAAAGAGGATCGCGCGCTGCTCGATCGCCGTCATCTCCGCCGCGTCCGGCACTTCGGACGACGGGTCGCCGGATTCCCGGGCCAGACGCCGCCAGTGATCGGCGAGCGCGTTCGACGCGATGCGAATCAGCCACGCCGCAAACGGCACGCCCCGCCATTCGAATCGCGGCAGGTTGGCCAGCGCCTGCTCGAACACCGCGGAGGTGATGTCCTCGGCTGCGGCGCGGTTGCCGACGCGCCGGCTGACGAAGCCGTAGACCCGGTGCACGTAGCGGTCGTAGAGCTGCTCGAACCGCGCCGGGTCGGCCTGGGCCGCCGCAATCAGCGTCTGCTCGTCGTCCTGGTCGATGATGGCCGCCACGCTGCTCTCGAAGCTCTCGAACTTTGATATCCGATCACAGGAACGGGCGGAACGGGTGAAAAGTTATGGGCAGACAACCCGCGATGGCTCAAGCAGTTGGCGCGTGACCTGGGGTGTCATCGACGGGATCAACAGTAGATCCATGGATCTTGGAGTCCTGGCCCAATACGGCTTGCCGGGTGCCGCGTTGGCCGCGGTTGCCGGGCTCGCCTACACGTTGATCAAGCGCGGATTCAGGATTTCGTTCCGCGCCGAAGTGCCGCGAAAGCGGCCGCCGTAGCCCCTATTTGCGCGCGGCGACCTCGGTCACCACGGTATAGACGTACTGCACGAACGGATAGAGCGACGACTCGGCCAGCCGCTCGACGTCGCCGTGTGCCGGATAGTTCAGCGCGTCCTCCTCGGTCGCGGCCGGGCCGACGCCGTAGGACTGGATGCCCTTCGCGCGGAGCTGCGCCTGATCGCTCGCGCCGGTGGACATGCCCGGCAGCACCGTCGAACCGGGGTACATGCGCTGTGCCACTTGTTCGAGCACGCGATACATCTCGGTGTCGATGCGGGAGGCGGGCGAGGGCGGGCGGGCCTGCGGGATGGGCACCACCTTGACCGCCGGGTCGGCGATGACCTCGCGCATCTGCGCGTAGAACCGCTCGGTGTCTTCGCCCGGCAGCGCGCGGATGTCGAGCGTGGCTTCGGCCTCGGAGGGGATCACGTTGGCGCCGACGCCGGCCCTGAGGATGGTCGGGACGATCGACGTGCGCAGCATTGCATAGGACGCCGGGTCGTGCTCCTGGAGGTAGCGTTGGGCGTCGGCCATCGCGGCCGCTGTCGCCTTGGGATCCACGAGCGTCCGATAGGCGGCGGCGCGATCGGGTGGCGCAATCGTGGCCAGACGCTGGAAGTAGGTGCGCGTGGTGTCGTTGAGCCGCATCGGCGTCTGCCAGCGACCCAGCTTGTCGATCGCCGCCGCCAGGTGCAGCAGCGGGTTGTCGAGACGCGGCACCGATCCGTGCCCCGCCGTGCCCGTGGCGACGAGGCGGGCGCGAGCCGGCAGCTTTTCCGCGGTGCCGATGCTCACCCGCGTCACGCGCGAGCCGTCGAGGGTCGCGGCGCCGCCCTCGGTAATCGCGAACTCGGCGTCGATCGCATCGAAGTGCTCGCGCACCATGAAGTTGATGCCCGCTCCGGTGGTGTCGGCCTCCTCGGCCGATTCGGCGAGGAAAATCACGTCGCGATCCAGCACGACGCCGCGCCGCTTGAGCAGCAGCATGGTCATGAGGTTGGCGGCCAGCACCGGCTTGTCGTCCTTGGTGCCGCGGCCCCAGATGTAGCCGTCCTTCAGTTCGGCTCCAAACGGATCGACCGGCCACTTCTCGCGCTGCACCGGCACCACGTCCGTGTGGGCGAGGATGAGCACGGGGCGCTTGGACCCGCTCCCCTTCAGCCGCGCCACCAGGTTGGCGCGATCGGGGTCGAGCGCGAAGGTCTGGGTGGGAATACCTTCGGCCTCGAGCACGCGCTTCAGGTAGTTGACGACCAGCGTTTCGCGTCCCGGCGTGCTGTCGATCCGCACGAGGTCGCGATAGTGCTCGAGGATCTCGGGACGGAGACGATCCCAATCGCCCGGCTGATTCGACGCCGGCCCCTGTGCACCGAGAGACCACGCCGCCGCAAGCGCGGCAGCGAGAACGGACAAGCGTCGTCTGACCATGGACCGATTATCAGGGCATGTCAGCCTCATGGTATGTTCATATGATATCGTATCTTCATGCCAAAGCGGCCCGTTTCCGTCACCCTGGAGGAAGACAACCTGCTCTGGCTCCGCGGCCGAATGGCTCGCCGTAAGCGGCGAAGCCTCAGCGACGCGCTCGACGAGGTGATCACGGCCGCGCGGACGAGCGGTTCTCTCGAGGCGTCTCGAACAGTGGTCGGCACGATCGACCTTCCGGACGACGCAGGCCTCGAGCAGGCCGACCTGTTCGTACGTTCACTGTTCGAGCAGTCGCTCAGCCGCCCGTTGACGATCCACGAGGAGCCGGCGGCGTACCAGGGACCGCCGCGCCGCGCGCCAGTTCGTTCTTCTGGTGCCGGCAAGGTCCGGCCCCGTGGCTGAATCGGCCGCGGTCACCGACACGCACGCACTGCTCTTCCATGCCGCCGGCGGTCGCCGCCTGGGCACGAACGCGCGGGCGCTGTTTCGAGCCGCCGAGGAACGGCGCGCCCTGATTTACGTTCCGATCGCCGTCGTGTGGGAAGTCACGACGTTGACCCGGAGTGGCCGCCTGACGCTGAACCGTCCGACGCGCGAGTTCTTCGGCGATCTCTTCAGTAACCCCTCCTACCAGGCCCACACGCTGGACGCCAGTCAGGTGTTCGACGCCGGTGAGATTACCGCCCTGCGCGATCCGTTCGACGCCCTGATCTGCGCAGCGGCGCTCGACTTGTCGCTGCCGCTCATCACCCGTGACGCGGCCATCGTCGAAGCGAGGCGCGTCAAGACGGTATGGTAGCCACCCGGATCCCGCCCCCGGGCATCGTCACGGCAAACCTGCGGCCCTCGTGACGGCTGGACGGCCGCAGGCCTCAGCCGCGGTAGGCCTTCTCCAGCGCCGCGATGTCCAGTTTCACCATCTTCAGAATCGCGTCGGCGACCCGCTTCGCACGTAGCTCGTCGCCGTCCTTCATCCAGGCGTCGAGCATCGCCGGGACGATCTGCCAGCGCAGGCCAAACCGGTCGATCAGCCAGCCGCAGGCCTGCGGCTTTCCGCCGCCCCCGAGCAGTGCGTCCCAGTAACGATCCAGCTCGGCCTGGTCGTCGCAGAGCACGACGATCGAGATCGCGTCGTTGAAGTCGTGGTGCGGCCCCGCCGTCATCGCCTGAAAGCGCTGGCCGAGGAGCGTGAAGTCCACGATCTTGACCGAGCCTGCCGGGCCGCTCGGCGACTCGACCGGCAGGCCCCACACCCGGTCCACGCGCGAATCGGGAAAGATCGACGCGTAAAAGCTGGCCGCCTCGTCGGCGCCGGTCGCGTACCAGAGATGAGTGAAAACCTTCGTTCGGTCAGCCAGAGCCATTGGTCCCTCCTTGTCCAGTGAACCGCCCTTCATTCGGGCCTCTGTAACCACGTCGAACAGGCCACCACGGGATCGACACCGGCGGACGGCCGGGTGGCTGCACTTCGAGGCCCGGGTCGAGGCGGAGAGGACCCCGAATGAGCGGATCGCAAATTGCGCCGTCAGAGGCGACAATGTCGCCGGTCGCATGACCTTCCAGGCCTGACGAGGAGACCGAGTGGCGACAGTAGAGACAGTGACACCGGAAACGACCGCGGCTGACGTCGCCCACCGCCGGCAGATGATGATTCGAGCGGTGGTCTCGTCGGCGGCGGGGACCACCATCGAGTGGTACGACTTCTTCCTCTACGGCGTCGCCGCCGCGCTCGTCTTTCCCCAGAAGTTCTTCCCGGGGTCGGATCCCTACGTCGGAACGCTGCTGTCCTTTTCGACCTACTTCGTGGGCTTCGTCGCCCGGCCGGTGGGGGCGGCGCTGTTCGGGCATTACGGCGACCGCATCGGCCGCAAGGCCACGCTCATCGCCACGCTGGTGCTGATGGGCGCGGCCACGGTGTGCATCGGCCTGGTGCCGGATTACAGCGTCATCGGCATCTGGGGCGCGGTGCTGCTGACGTTCTTCCGTGTTCTGCAGGGGATTGGCGTGGGCGGGGAATGGGGCGGCGCCGTGCTCATGGCCGGCGAATGGACCGACCCGAAGCGCCGCGGATTCACCACCAGCTTCGCGCAGTTCGGCGCCCCGGCGGGCATGCTGCTCGCCAACGGCGCGCTCGCGGTCGCGTCGTACAGCTTCAGCGAGGAGACGTTCCTCAGCTGGGGCTGGCGCGTGCCGTTCCTGGCGAGCCTGGGGCTCGTGTTCGTCGGGCTCTACATCCGGGTGGGCGTCCTCGAGACGCCGGTGTTCGCCAAGCTGCAGTCACAGGGGCGGATCGAAAAGACGCCGATCGTGCGGGTCGTGCGCGAGCACTGGCGCGAAATCGTGCTGACGGCGCTCCTCCGCTCGGGCCAGCAGACGCCCTTCTACATCTTCACGACCTATGTGCTGACGTATGCGACACAGCAGCTCGGGTTCGACCGCAGCTTGATCCTGAGCTTCGTGATGGTGCAGGCGCTCATCTCGATGAGCACGATCCCCTTCTGGGGGCACGTATCGGACGTGATCGGCCGGCGGAAGCTGACGGCCATCGGCTGCGTCGTGATCATGATCTTCCCGTTCATCTACTTCGCGATGCTCGACACCCGCGTCGTGGGGCTCGTGTTCCTGGCCATCGCGCTGGGCCTCCCCAGCCACGATCTCCAGTACGGCCCGCAGGCCGCGTTCATCGCCGAGCGGTTCCCCGGCTCACTCCGCTACAGCGGCGCGTCGCTTGGCTATCAACTGGCGTCGATCACGGCCGGGGGACCAGCGCCGCTGGTGGCGCTCTACCTGTTTCAGACCTACGGCACGTCGATGGCGGTGGCTGCCTACGTGGCCCTCACGGGGCTCGTGAGCCTCGTGTGCGTGTGGCTACTCCCCGACCGCGGCGAGTCGCTCGATCACCACTGACGGCTCAGCGCCTGATCAATT
>DATMDI010000392.1:0-3007 GCA_035557875.1 Vicinamibacterales bacterium | reverse complement strand
CGCCAGCACCGACAGGGCCATGACGGCCATGCCGATCTGGAAGATGTACACCAGCGGCCGGTTGCTGAAGGACGTGATCGCGTTGGCGAACACCGACAGTCGCTTGCGGGTCGTGTAGGTCGAGCCGCCGCGGCTCCCCTTGCGCACGGTGACTGCCCGCTGGTCGAACCCGGTGATCGCCCACAGGCCCGCGAGGCAGAGCTCGCGTTCCTGGTGGCTCACCAGGGCCTTGACGTATCGTCCGGTCATGAGTCGGGCGGTCACGACATTGGCCGGGATCGGGTGCGTCAACAGCCGGTTGAAGACGCTGAAGAACAGACGGCCGGCCGCGCGCTCGAGCCACCGGCCTTTGCGTTCGTTCTGAACCCCATAGACGACGTCGGCGCCCGTCGCCGTCATCTCCTCCCGGAAGCGGCCCAGCCATTCCGGCTCCTCCTCGAGATCGCAGTCGATCAGGAAGACCAGCGCGCCGCGGGCCTGCGACAGCCCGGTCATGAGCGCCTTGTGGTGGCCGAAGTTGCGCGAGAGATCGATGATCCGCACATGCGGGTCGCGTGCGTGCAGATCGAGCGCGACGCGCAGCGAGTCGTCGGGCGAACCGTCGTTGACCAGCACGATCTCGTAGGCCTCGGTCAGCGTCCGGGCGGCGGCGGTGCATCGCGCGTGGAAATCCGGCAGGAAGCGCGCCGAGGCGTACATCGACGTGACGATCGACAGCGCCAGCGGCTCGTTCATGCGAAGGTGCGCTTCGGGCAGACGTCCTTCATGTAGTCGCGTGCGTGGGGTCCGGTGCAGAAGAGCAGGTCGAGCGCCGAGACCGCGGATTCGAAGGGCGGGTGCGGCTGTTCGTACTCGGGGTACCCGGAGTAGTCGGCGAACGTCACCGAGACACCGGCCGCGGCAAATGCCTCATGATCGACGTAGCCGGCGGCCGCCGGCCCGGACAGATACTCGGTTGCGCCGGCTTTGACGCAGAGGTCGACGAGCCGCTCGTTGCGCCCCTCGACCGGGTGATACTCTGACGACCATGTGATGGGCGTCGTCACCTCCAGGGCGCGACCGATCGCCGTGATGAACGCGTGATTGATCTCGCTCAATCGATTCGGCAGCGGTGCCTGGTAGAGGGCGGCAATCGGGCCCGCGTACGCGTCGAAGTACGGCGCCCGCGCATAGGCGGTACGAATCGTCTGCCAATGGCGCGAGGCCCATTCGGGATCCGACACGGTGGTGTCGGCGATGGTCTGGAGGTAGCGGCCCTTCGTGTGCACGGGGATCGTCAGCCAGTGCAGGCCGTCCTTGGTCTTGATGCGGTTGCGGCTGCGCCAGTCGCGCTTCGTGAACTGCACGTCGTCGAGCAGGATAAACTCGTCCGCGGCCCGGATCAGATCGAAATAGCCTTTCCAGGGAATGTAGCTCGACTGCACGATCGCGACGCGTTTCTGGCGCATTCGGCGGGATTCCCGCGAGTCTACCATGCGGTCGCGGAGCCTTGGCCGTGAGCGCCGGACGCGAGCCGTGCCTTCTCTGCGGCGCCTCGCAGTGGTCGCCGATGCCCGATCCCGGACCGCAGTCGATGGCCAGCGACTGGCGTGTCGTGAAGGAACCGCTCGCCCGCCGCGCGTGCGAAACGTGCGGCCTGGTTCGCCGCTGGGCCGGCCGCGGCGCCGGTCAAGACCTTTACCTGTCCGGCTACGGCCTCTACGCGCATCCGCCCGGCGATCCGCGCGAGCGCGCGCGGCAGCAGCACTACGCCGACTGGATCGCCGGCGCGGTGGATGCGTCGCCCGCGCAAGTGCTCGACGTCGGGTGCGGCAACGGCTCGCTGCTGCTGGCGCTGGCCTCCCGGTGGCCTCGCGCACGCTTCCTCGGCTGCGATCCCTCCGCCGACAGCGTGGCGCAGGGAGCGCAGCCCGGCCTCCGGCTGTGGCAGGGGACGGCCGCCGATCTACCGGCCGACGCGGTGTCCGACCTCGTGGTCTCGGTCAACGTCATCGAGCACACGCACGATCCGCTGTCGTTCCTGCGCGCGCTGCGGCGTGCGCTCGGATCCGGCGGCACGCTCGTGCTCATCTGCCCCGACGGCGGGCGCCCCGGCCTCGAACTGCTGTTTGCCGATCACGTCTACTCGTTCGCGCCGGAACATCTGTCGATTCTTTGCGCCCGCGCCGGGCTCGACGTCGTGCGCACGCAGCGGGCTCCCCAGGCGCTCGGCGCCTTTCAGATGGTGGTCGCGCGCGCCGCCGCGACGGATGCCGTGCCGGCGGCTTTCGTTGCGGTCGACGCCGGCGGGCGCGCGGAGTATCTCGCCGCGTGGCGTGACCTCGACCACCGTCTGCTCGAGCGCATGGCGGCCCCGGCGGTGTGTTTCGGCGCGGGCGAAGCCGCCGGGCTCCTGCGCGGCTACGCCCCGCGCACCTGGGACCTGGTGCGCGCGTGCACCATCGATGGTCCGGCGTCGGGGCGGTTCGGCGATCTGCCGGTCGTCGGTCTCGACACCGTCGGATCGGCCGAGACCGTGCTCGTCGGAGTGCGCCCGCTCGACCAGGCGCGGCTCGCGGACCGCCTGCGCGCGCGGTTCACCGCCGTGGTGACGTGGTACGATCTGCTTCCTGGGGGTGACGGTGGCTGGTAGCGTGACCGGCGGCAGCGCGCCGGGGTACGGCATCGTGGAGCAGGCCGCCGCCGACACGGTGGCCAGGCAGCTGGCCGATCGCATCCGCCTCGTGGGCTACGCCGTCCTGCCCGGCGAATTCGCCTCCGCCGACATCGCCGACTTCAGCCGCCGCCTCGATCAGGTGATGGCCCGCCAGGTCGAGGAGTTCGGCGGTCCGGAGCGGATGGCGGCCATCGGCGACACGCTCACGGCGCGCTGCCCGCTCGTCTACGACGATGCGTTCCTCGCGCTGGCCCGCCACGCGCCGCTGCTGGCACTGGCGCGCGAACTGCTCGGCAGCTACATCGTGCTGATGCAGCAGAACGGCGTGATCAATCCCCCGAAGCAGGGTCA
>DATMDI010000391.1:0-3060 GCA_035557875.1 Vicinamibacterales bacterium | reverse complement strand
GGTGGCGCGTCAGGCCGTGCGTTCTCGCGTCGGTTCACGTCGGACAGTTAGAGTGCGAGCGCCCTTGAGGCAGGGGGGAGCCAGGCCTCAGGCCTCGAGCCTGAACCCTCCGTCCTTGCCCAGCCCTGTAGCCTGAAGCCTGCAGCCTGCTCTACTTCTCCTGCGTGTTCTCGCCGGTCACGTCGCCAACCGTGAGCGCCCGCGGCGCCTGCCCCTGATTGCCGCCGCGCCCGGTGGCGCGATCGAGGAGCGGCGGCGCAGCCGCGTCCGCGCCGTCCTGCACACCGCGGCGCTCGCGCTTGATCCCTTTCGCTTCAGCCTCCGCCATCGCTTTGTCCTCCGCCCGTTCGGCCGAGAGCGCCATGGTGAGCGCTGAGTTCCCGGAGTGGCACTCGTAGGGCAGGAGACCACCCGAGAGCGGCGTCAGTGGGAAGGAGACCGTGAACGGCCGGACGTAGGTGTCCGGATCGTCAAACGTCGCCTGGTACTGGATGACATCGTCGGCGACGCGGCGGAACCGCTCCGTGATCTTCATCTTCTCGCTGTGGCGGACGCCGTTGCCATTGACACCGACCGCGGTCAGATTCGTCAGGTTCGTGGTCTCGACGACCAGCTCCTCGCCCTCCCAGCGGGCACGCGAGTCGCCGAGATACTGGAGAATCTTCTGGCCGATGTGCGGACGGCCGTCCGTGTAGAAGAGGCGCGTGTCGGGCAGCATCTCGTAGGAGAACGCGACGACGCCAGGCGCCTGCACGATACGGTTGCCGTTGCCGTAGATCACGCGCAGCACGGATCCGGCGATGCCGCGAGTGATGCAGCGCTCGTACAGCGAAAAGTCCTCGGGCGTGTTGAGCGGGCCGGCGCCGAAGGTGCCGCGCGGCATCAGCCGCTTCTGCGCTTCGGGTGTCACCGCCGGCAGCCGTCCGTCCGGCGGGTCGACAATGAGCCGTGTTTGCGGGAACGCGCGGCGGGCATAGTCCCACCTGAAGGTGCTGACCGACAGTTCGTCGCGATCCGTCGAGGTCTGCGTCACCTGCTTCTGCTTGGCGGCGATGGCCTGCTCGTCGAGGTAGAGCGGCGTCGCCTGGCCGGCGCCGGTGGCCGCGCCACCTGCAGGTGCTCCACGGCCGCCGCCCCGACCGCCGCCGGCGGCCATGGGAACGCCTTCCATGTCGTCGCTCGACCAGGCGCCCTGCAGATCGGGATCGCCCCACGGCGTACGCGGCGCCTTGTACGTGACGGGTTTGCCGCCGAACGCGGTGACGACGAGGGGCGGCGGCTTCAGCGGTTCCTGCCCCGAAACGGTGTGGGTCGCGACGAACGCCAGGAACGCCAATGTACCGAGCCCCGCCGCACCGATGATGTGCTTTCGCATCGTCACTCCTCGTTGTCTCTCAGCTCGCCGCCTGCACCGCGTGAGCGGTGTGCCGTCGCATGGCGCGGCCCGTTCCGGCTCGCCTCCGCGATGGGGACCCTGTCCGCGAGCGCGTGACGATGCTATACCGATCCAGACGGCTCAGGTTCTTACATCCGACGATTCTATGGCAGGGCTGAGCGATTCACGGAGAGGGCACGGCGCGTCCGATCGCTGCGTCAGTAATCGAACAGGTGTTCGAGGCCGGGATCGCCCAGCGGATAGGTGGCGAGAAGGACTCGCAGATCCCGCAGACGCACGTTCACCAGCAGCCGCTCGCCCGGCCGTCCGCTCCGCTTCATGCGCAGCAGCACGGTGCCGAGCCTGTCGTCGAACTCGGCGCCATCAGGAACGGTCAGGCTTGCCATGATCTCGTCGTTGCCTGCGATCTCCCGGATCGTGCCACCCCGTCGAGCGATGTCGGACAGGATCCGCGTGAAGGTGGCGTAGCGTGGCGTCTCGATTTCAACACCACCGGTGCGACTGCCGACGACGGTGACGTCTTCGATCCGTGCCAGGGTGGACGCGGTGAGTCCCGCTACCACGCTGCGGATGGTCAGTTGTGCAGCCTCGGTCGCGGCGACGGCGCCGGCGAGGACCTTGGCATAGCCGGCCTTCGCTTCGAGCTCGGCGCCGATGCCGATCCGCCGTTCCCAGCCACGCCCGGACTGTTCGATTGGCACCGCCCACAGCTCCTGCGCCTTGCGGTGGAACGGGTACTCGTACCACGGCGTCTGACGCAGGAACGTCGCATAGTCCGCGGCCATCCCCGCGATGGCCTGATCCTGCGGCGTCTTGCGCGGCCCTCGCATCCAGGCCGTCAAGCGGCCGATCGTCTCTTCGTACGCCGCCTTCGCCAGCATCTCCACCGTGAAGCTGACGCCAATCGTATGAATCATGCTGCGCGTGCCCCAGTCGGCGCCGCCATGCTGCCCGGCGACGCGCGTGAGCGCGCAGGTGGAGCTCCAGAACGACGAGATGCTCTGCGCGTAGCCGAACGCATGTTCGTCGTCCGCCTTCAGCGTGTGTGCGAGGCCGTCATACGCGAAGACGATGTGCCATTCGGGGTAGGTGAGGTAGCTGTTTGCTTCCTGGCGCAGCCAGCGCGAGTCGGTAATCAGCGGCGCGTACGTCTGGCCAACCGCGTCCTCCTGGCAGGCGAGCTCCACATACACGACAGGCGTCAGCAGCGCGAGGACGGCGAAAAGAGATGCGCCGAGCAGCCACTTGAGCCAGCGCCACCGGCGGCGTTCGCGTGGCCTGCGGTTCACCGCGCCTCGTGAGCGAAGCGCACGCTCGATAAAATGGCGAACGCCCCGCCGCCAATATGCGGCAGGTTCGCGAGGATCTTGAACGGCAGCGGCAGGTGGATGACGCCGTGATGGACGATGCCCAGGTCGAGATATCCCGATCCCGCGGCAAGGCCGAGCAGGCCGTCCGTGAAGTAGAGGAGACCGAAGCAGCGGAGGAAGATGCGCGAGGCGCGGCTCGAGGTCGCCGCGGCGATCCCGGCCCACAGCGCCGACGCCACGTGCAGGGCATCGTCGAAGATGTCGAGCGCGAACACGCCGAACGCCCGGCCCTCGGCGTCGGTCAGCCCGGGAATGTAATTGAGTGATGCCGCCGCCAGCAGGATGACCATGTAG
>DATMDI010000390.1:0-7708 GCA_035557875.1 Vicinamibacterales bacterium | reverse complement strand
GCGGCCGACACTGAGAAAACCCAGGTACCGAGCCGTCTTGTGTTCCTGGTCGATCCCGGCCCAGGCGGGGGCGGCGGCGGCGGCGGCGCTCGGGCCCCGCGCCCGGCAGCCCGCCGGCTGGAGCGTGCCGCAAGGCCCATTCCCCAGGCGCCGTCGGTGCCCCAGGTTGCGCCGCCTCCTGCTCCCTCGCCGCAACCTGAACCGATTCCCACGAGGCCGCTCATGGCCCCCGTCGCCCAGGTGGCCACCGCTCCAGTGCAGAGAGACGGCCAGATCGACGCCAACGTGGCCGTGGCCAGCGCCGGCCCGGGCGATGCCGGCGGCGCCGGAACCGGCCGCAACGGTGGCTCGGGGCCTGGACGCGGGAACGGGATTGGCGACGGCAGCGGCGGCGGGACCGGCGGCGGACCTTACCGTCCGGGCAGCGGCATCGACCCGCCGCGGCTGCTGCGCGAGGTCAAAGGGATCTACTCCGAGGAAGCGAGACGCGCGAACATCACCGGCGACGTCGTGATGGAGGTCGTGGTGCGCTCCGACGGCACCGTGGGTTCGGCGCGAGTCACGCGTGGGCTTGGCCACGGGCTCGATGAGCGGGCCACGGCGGCGGTGCGCCAGTGGCGCTTCGAGCCGGCTCGCCGTCTCGGCGTGCCCGTGGATGTCGTGGTGGAAGTCGCCATGGAGTTCACGCTGCGATGAAACACCGGGAAGGGGGGCTGTCATGGTGACGCTGCTGGCCATCGTGGCGAGTACGGCCGCGTTCGGGTTCGCGCTGCTGGCGTGGAAACAGCACCGCGAGGCGGCCGTCCGCTCGGCCGCACGCGTGGCGGCTTTGGCGGCGGCCATCAACGGGCAAGAGCCGTTCCCAGAGGCGGTTCTGAAGACCCGCGGCCACCATGCGTTCGAGCCCTCGGGCGGCACGGGGGTGCTGGACGCGTTCACCGCCGAGCATGCCGCGAGTCCGGGGCCGTTGTTCACGAGCGAGACGCCGGCACCCCGCCGCTGGATGATCGCGGCCGGCGTGGTGCCGGTGGCGCTCGTGGTCGCGACGCTCCTCGTCACCCGCGCTCCGCGGACCACGCCGCCTGCACCCGCATTGCACCAGCCGCAGGCGCTCGAACTGCTGGCGATGCGCCACGACACCGCCGGCGACGTGCTGACCGTCACCGGCACCGTGCGGGTGCGCGGGCGTGACGCGGCGCCGGTAACCGCGGTCGTGACCGGGCGGGACGGCGCCGGGCGCGTGGTCGCCAGTGCTCACGCCCCGCTCGACGACGCCGGGCTCGACCTCGACGGCGAGTCGTCGTTCCAGGTGGCGGTCCCCAGCGGCCACGACGTGCGCCGGTATCAGGTACGATTTGAAACGCCGCTTGGACCGCTGGCGCACATCGACCGGCGCGGGACGTCCAGCACGGTTCCGGCTCTGCCATGAATGCGCGAAGGACTGGTCACATCGTGAGCTCGCGCGCGGTCGTCACCGCGGTTGTGCTCGTCACCGCGTGCGGGGGGCTGGTGACGCACGCCCAGGACGCGTTCCGCTTCAAGAGCGGTGTGGACCTGGTGAACGTCACCGCCACGGTCACCGACGACGACGGCCGCGTCGTGGCGGCGCTGACCAAGGACGACTTCACGATCTTCGAGAACGGGCGGCGGCAGGAGATCTCGCACTTCAGCAACGAGCGCACGCCGGTCAGTCTGGGCATCGCGCTCGACGCCAGCGGCAGCATGACGCCGGACAAGATGGCCGCGGCGCGGGCGGCCATCGACCGCTTCATCTACGACCTGCTCGGCGAGGACGACGAGCTGTTCTTCCTGGAGTTTTCGAGCACGGCTCGCATCACCCAGGGCTGGACAACCGATCGAGCCGCAATCAGCCGCGCCGTAGGGCGCGTGGACCCGGTGGGCGGGACCGCGTTGTATGACGCCGTCGCGCGGGCGCTGCCGGTGGCCGCGGCGGGCCGGCACAAGAAGAAAGCGGTGCTGGTGATCTCGGACGGCAACGACACCAGCAGCTCGATCTCCGTGGCGCGGCTGCGGCAGCAGATTCGCGACAGCGAGGTCCTCGTCTACGCGCTCGGCGTGGACGGCACCGCGCGCAGCGAGACGCCGCGCTCGCGGCCGCCGATCGGACTGCCGATCCCGAACCCGTTCCCACAACCGCGGACGCGGGGACGGACTCCGGGCCTGCCGCCGCCAATCATCGGCGGCGGAAGCGGAGGCACGTGGGGCCGTCCGGCCGGCGAGCGCGTCAATCCGGATGCGCTGCGCGACGTCACCGACGAGACCGGGGGCCGCACCGAGATCGTCCGCGGCTTCGGCGAACTGCAGGCGGCCACCGCCCGTCTGGCCGACGAGTTGAGCAGGCAGTACTCGCTGGCCTTTTCGAGCACCGAGGAGAAGGACGGCCGCTGGCACCCGATCCGCGTGGAAACGCGTGATCGGCGCTTCACCGTCCGCGCCCGCCGCGGCTATACCGCGTCTTCGTAGGGCGGGGCTTCAGCCCCGCCGGTCATGGTGCGGCTAAAGCCGCGCCCTACCCGCGCGAAGCCCGGTATGATCGCTCTTCCGTGTCTACGTTCCTTCTCGTGCTCGGGCTGTCGCTCGTCGGCGGCCTGGGCGGGCTGCTCGTCGCCTCGGGCGTCCTGCTGATCAAGGAGCCCGCCCGCGCGCGGCTCATTCCCTGGCTGGTCAGCTACGCCGTCGGCGCGCTCCTGGGTGCGTCGATGCTGGAGATCCTGCCGAAGGCACTCGAGCAACTCGCGCCACCGCAGGTCTTTGCCACGCTGCTCGGCGGCATCCTGCTCTTCTTCGTGCTCGAGAAGCTGGTGCTCTGGCGGCACTGCCACACCCACGACTGCGAAGTACACGATGGAGCCGTGCTGCCGGTGGTCGTCGGCGACGGGTTCCACAACTTCGTTGACGGCGCCATGATCGCCGCGGCCACGATGACGTCGCTGCCGCTAGGCATCAGTACCGCGGTGGCCGTGACGGCACACGAGATTCCGCAGGAGGTCGGCGACTTCGCCATCCTGCTCCACGCGGGCTACTCGCGCAGCAAGGCGCTGATGCTCAACGGGCTGTCCGCGCTCGCCAGCGTCGCCGGCGCGATGGCCGCCTTCTTCGCCTTCGACCGGCTGCCTGTGCTCCTGCCTTACTTCCTGTCGCTCGCGGCCGCGAGCTTTCTGTACGTCGCGATGGCTGATCTCATCCCGGGGTTACACCGGGGCCGCACCGACGCGAGCTCGCTCCGCCAGATCATCCTGATCGCGGCCGGTGTCCTGACGATGCTGGTGGTGTGACGAGGTCGGGTAAGTCAGGTGGGCCAGGTAGGTCAGGTCGGTTGCGACCCACCCGACGCGCCTGACCCACCAGACCGTCCGTCGCGTAGGACAGCCCCGGAATTCCTCCTGAACGAAACGTCAGAATCGCGCCCGATCGCGCTGGCAAGGTCCTTGCCTCCTAGAGAGGCAGATTCTGAATCCGGGGCCACAAACGACACGCAGGCCCGCACGGAGGATGTCATGTTGAAAAAGCTGGCCGCCAGCGCGGCACTCGTCATCGGGCTCGGCGCCTTCGGCCTCACCACTCCGGCCGCGGCCGCCGACACAGAGAACCTTCAGCTGTTCAGGGACGTGCAGAAGCAAGTACTCCGGTACTCGCACTTCACGATCTTCGACAGCGTGAACACGCAGATCAACGACGGTATCGTCACGCTCTCCGGCTGGGTCACCATGCCCTACAAGAGCAACGACATCGAGCGTCGCATCAGCCGGGTGGACGGTGTGACCAGGGTGGTCAACAACCTGAAAGAGCTGCCGGTGTCGCAGTTCGACGACGAGCTGCGCATCCGCATCGCACGCGCCATCTATGGCAGTCCGCACTTCCGCGGCTACGGATCGATGGTGAACCCGCCGATTCACATCATCGTGGCGCACGGGCGGGTGACGCTCGAGGGCGTCGTGAACAACAACGTGGATCGGATGATCGCGCGCTCGATCGCCAGCTCGTTCCTGTCGTTCGATCTGAAGAACGACCTGAAGACGACGCAGGAAGCGAAGGACGAGCTCGAAAAGCTGTAAGGCGTGGGGGCCGCCTTCAGGCGGCCCAGGCCGGCTGAAGCCGGCCTCCACATCAGGGCCGCGCGGGACCGCCCGCGCGGCCCTTTCTTGCGATCAGCCAGATCGCCACCGCAAAAGTCAGCGCGGCGGCGACCACGGTGCCGCCGAACAGGAGCAACGTCGAATACAGGATCGACCGCGGCTCCATGTTCACCTGAAGCGCCAGCACGTCTCCCTTCAACCGCGCCGACAGCGGCTGGTCCCACTCCAGGATGTTGCCGCGCTGTACGCCGTCGGTGTTGTGATAGAGAATCTCGCTCGGGACGTGGACCCGGAACGCGGCGACCTCGCTGCCGTTCCAGCCTACGCCCGTGACCGGCTTTCCCGACGGCGCGCCCACGGTCTGCTCGAACTCGACGACGTCGCCGCGCGGATCGAACCGGTAGCGCGACCACGCAAACGGCGCCAACTGCGACAGCTTCCGGATGTCGTTCACGTCGATCGCGACGTGTGCGAAGCGCCGGCCGTTGCGCCGGCCGAGGCTGACGCTGGTCACCTGCACGCCCGGACCCTCGAAGTAGCGGCGCACGTCCCCCCGATCCACGCGTCCACGCGGATCGAGGTTGAGATCGAAGCCCCGCAGTGCCACGAGCGCAGCCACCGACGCGTTCACGTTGACGGTTGCGGTGCCGTCCAGCGCGAGGTAGATCTCTTCCTCGTATTCCGGCGGCGAGCGGAACGGCGCGCGCGTACCGCCGCAGGCCGGCGCCACGAGCGCGCACGCCAGCACGGCCAGCACGGCGAGCGCCCTCGCGCGCGGCCACGAGCGCAACCGCAGGACTGTGTGGCGCGGCGCCAGCAGCATGAATCCTCAATGATATCCTTCCGAAGCGTTCTCATGCCCCGCCCACGGCTCTTCCTGATAGACGGCAGCTCGCAGATGTACCGTGCGTATCACGCGATGCGCGGCGGCGGCCTGTCCAACCAGGAAGGCTCGACGACGCACGCGGTCTATCTCTTCGTGACCATGCTGCGCAAGCTCATGGCCGATCACGCACCGGCATTCATCGCCGCGTCGTTCGACCTGAGGGGCAAGACGTTTCGCGACGACATCGTCAGCGACTACAAGGCCAACCGCGCCGCGATGCCCGATGACCTGGCCGAACAGATCGCCTGGGTACACCAGGCGTGCGAGGCGATGGGCGTGCCCATCCTCACGTCGCCGGGCTACGAAGCCGACGACGTGATCGGCACGCTCGCCATCAGGGCCGTGGCCGCGGGGTACGACGTCTCGATCGTGTCGATCGACAAGGACTTCTTCCAGCTCGTGGCCGACCCGCACGTAAAGGTGTACGACCCGCGGGAAGACGGTACCTGGTTCGACGAGTCGGGCGTCGTCCAGAAATTCGGCGTGCGGCCAGCGCAGGTGGTCGACGTGCTGGCGCTCGTCGGCGATGCAAGCGACAACGTATCCGGCGTCCCCGGCATCGGCAAGAAAGGCGCGATCGACCTCATGACCCGCTTCGGCGGTCTCGACGCGCTGCTCGACGGGGCGGCGGCACAGCTCAAGGGCAAGCAACGGGAGACCCTCATCGAGCATCGGGACGACGCGCTCAGAAGCCGCGAGCTCGTGACGATCCGCACCGACGTGCCGCTCGAAGTGGATTTGGCGACGCTCGCCTACCGCGGCGCCAACCGCGAGCGCTGCTATGAGCTGTTCACCAAGCTGGCGTTCCGAACCCTGGTCAACGACTACGCGCCGACGATGGCGTCCACGCCGCACGAGTACGAGCTCGTGACGACGGCCGAGGCGTTGGACGCGTTGACTGACCGCCTGAGAGCGGCCGGCGAGTTCGGCCTCCGGATCGTGACCGACGACGTATCGGCTGTACGCGCGGCAATCGTCGGTGTTGCGCTCACAGTGGCGGACCGGCACGCCGCCTACGTGCCAGTGGGCCACTCGGGCGGCGACGACGCCGGCGATCTGCTCAGTGCCGCCAGCCGGCCGGTGCAGCTGGAACTGGCAACCGTGCTCGGCCGGCTGAAGCCGCTGCTCGAGGACGCGGCGATCCACAAGCTCGGATACGACCTGAAGCAGGACACGATCCTGCTCGCGCGGCACGGCGTCACCCTGCGAGGGGTTGCGTTCGACGCCCTGCTCGGCAGCTATCTGCTCGACGCCTCGCGCTCGAGCCACGCGCTGCCTGAGATCGCCCTCGAGCACCTCGGGTACCGGGCGATCGACGAACAGAGCGTCGCCGGCAAGGGCGTGAAAGCCGTGCCGATGTCACAGCTCGCGCCGGAGGCCGTGCTGAAGCTCGCCTGCGAGCGGGTCGATGTGGCGCGGCAGCTGTCGCGCAAGCTGGAGCCGATGCTCGAGACCGAGCAGCTCGCCGGCGTCAACCGCGACTTCGAGCTCCCGCTCATCGACGTACTGGCCGACATCGAGCGTGCCGGCATTCGGGTGGACACTGCGGCCCTGGCGCAGCAGGGCGCGCAGCTCGAGAACCAGCTGCTGACGCTGACGGCGCGCATCCACGAGCTGGCCGGTGGTGAGTTCAACATCAGCTCGCCCAAGCAGCTCGGCGAGGTGTTGTTCGAGCGGCTCAATCTCCCGGTACTGAAGAAGACGGGCGGCACGCGTTCGGCGTCCACTGCGGTCGAAGTGCTGGAGGAGCTCGCACTGACGCACGAGCTCCCGAAGCAGATTCTCGAGTACCGCGGGCTGCACAAGCTGAAGGGCACGTACGTCGATGCCCTGCCCGTGCTGGTGAATCCCGAGACCGGCCGCGTCCACACCAGCTTCAATCAGGCGGTGGCCGCCACCGGACGCCTGAGCAGCTCCGATCCGAACCTGCAGAACATCCCCATCCGTACCGAGATCGGGCGTTTAATCCGCAGCGCGTTCATCGCCGCGCCGGGACACGTGCTCATCTCGGCCGACTACTCGCAGATCGAGCTGCGCGTGCTCGCGCACCTGGCGGGCGAGGACACGCTGATCGAGTCGTTCCGCGGCGGCGAGGACATCCACGATCGCACCGCGCTCAAGGTGTTCGGCGCCGACAGCGGTCTCGGCAAGCACGAACTGCGGCGCCGCGCCAAGATCATCAACTACGCATTGCTCTACGGCAAAACCGCGTTCACGCTGGCGAAGGACATCGGCGTGACCAAGGAAGCGGCGCAGACGTTCATCGACGCCTACTTCGCCGGCTTCCCCAAGGTGCGCGGCTACATCGACGCGACCGTCGAGGAAGCGCGGCGGACTGGAGTAGTGAAAACCATGTTCGGGCGGCGGCGGCTGGTGCCGGAGTTGAACAGCCGCAACGGCCAGATCCGCATGGCGGCAGAGCGCGCCACCGTCAACATGCCGATCCAGGGCACCGCGGCCGACATTCTCAAGCGCGCGATGATCGACATCCACACCGCGCTCGCGCACTCGGGCGGCAAGTCCGGCGCCCGGACGCGCATGATTCTCACCGTGCACGACGAGCTCGTCTTCGAAGCGCCGAAGGAGCACGCCGACGAGGCGTCGGCCATGGTCAAGGAACTGATGCAGAACGCGGTGAAGCTGGCCGTGCCGCTCGACGTGGACGTCGGGTTCGCCGACAACTGGCGCGACGCAAAGTCGTAGGACGGCCCTTCAGGGCCGCCGC
>DATMDI010000389.1:0-6829 GCA_035557875.1 Vicinamibacterales bacterium | reverse complement strand
GCATCCTCGGCAGTCTGCCGGGCCTGCAGCAGCTTTCCCTGGTCCTGCAGCAGGTGCGCCATCGTATTCAGCGAGCTCGCGATAACGCTCTTGCCGCCGATGGCGCGCCTGATCGCCAGCGATTCCGCATACATCGTTGCGGCATCCGTCAAGCTTCCCCTGTCGGCCAATACGCCCGCAATGTTGGCCAAGGCAAGGGCGATCCCGCTCTGATCCTCGATCTCGCGGCTGATCTTCAGCGACTCTTCATACATCGCCTTTGCGCCCGCAAGATCCCCTTCGTCGTACAGGACGTTGGCGAGGTTGTTCAACGTAGACGCGATGCCGTTCTTCACTCCAAGCTCGCGCCGGATCGCCAATGCTTCTCGGTACCGAGCTTTGGCGCCGGCGGCGTCGCCCTGCTGACGCAGCACGATTGCCGTGCTGTGCAGGACCTGAGCTTCACTGCGACGGTCGCCGATCCGCCGTGAGGCGGCGAGGGCTTCCCGGTAGCGGGTGTTTGCGCCTGCGAGGTCACCCTGTTGACGCAACACGTTGGCCAGATTGCTCGTGACCGCCACGATATCGCGCTGATCCCCAATCGTGCGGTACACCGTCAACGCCTTGCCGTACATGGCCTTGGCCTGCGCCAAGTCTCCTTGTTGCCGCAGCACGATGGCCGTATTCTGCAGCGCGCGCGCAGCACCACGGCGATCGCCGGCTTCACGGTAGATGCGGTCCGCCTCTTCGTAGGCCCGCATCGCCTTTGCAGGCTCGCCGAGGCCGACGAGTGCTTGCCCTTCCAACAGGTGCGCCTGGGCGACCAGCAGCCGCGCACCCACAGAGTCCCCTCTGAGGGCCGCAGTGGCGGCGGCAGCCTGCTGCCTGCGGAAGTCCGAAAGCGACGCTGCGGCCTCGGCTTCCGCGATGTCGATTTTGGGACTCGCCTGGACCCTCGCGGACCGCTTTCGCAGCAGGACCACTGTCGCAAGCGATTCCTTCGCCCTGCCGCCCGAGACTTGGGCACGCGCCAACTGCAGCCCATAGTCCTCGTTGTCGGGGAAGAGGCTCCAGAGCGCCGTGTACGTGCGAATCGCGTTGTCCCAGTCGCGGGCCGCTTGCGCCTTTTGCGCTTCCACGACGAGGCGGTGCTCTCTGGAAAGATCAGCGGAGAGCGCCACCGCCTTCGTGACAGCGTCTGCGGCTTTGGCGTCGTAGCCGAGTGCCGACCACGCGGCCGCGAGTGCTGACTGGGTCATTGCGTTGGCCGGATCGGCGGCCGCGGCCTTTTCCAGAAGGGTTGTCGCCGACAGCGCGTCGGACATCCGCAGCCTGGCCAGCCCTTCGGCATAGAACCGCGCCGCCATGGCATTCGCCGGGCGGGAGGCCTCGAGCGTCGCGGCTTCGTCAGCAGACAACTCTACGCCGCCGAGCTGATCGCGTAACCGCCGCCCGATTCGAGAGACCACCTCGAGCAGCTCATCCTCGGTGCCAGTTTCGGCGAGCGACACGAGGGTTTCACCGGTTTCCGCGTCCTGCATGCGCACGTCGAACTGGATCTTGCCGCCCACGGCGGTATAGGAGCCGAGAACCACCAGATCGCTACCAAGATTCGACCGAATCCTGGTGAGCGTCTCCGGCGCAAAACTCTCCGCCTCGCCGACTGCGAGGTCGCTCCTCATGCGTGACACGTCTTCGCCCGGCACCGTCCGTAGCCGCGTGCTGACTGACAGCTCGGTCGTGAGCATCTCCGACAGCGCCGTGGACACCCACGCGGTAGCTGAACGGCCCGAGAGGTCCTTGAACCCGAGCACGGCAATCGCGCGACGGGTCTTGATTGGTTCCGGCACCGGCGCTTTGTTACCGTGCGCCGCGGCAGCTCCATCCGGGAGCGCTGTCGCCCGACGCCAATACGCCGCGCCTGCCGCCAAGGCCACGATGACAAGCCCCGCAGCGGCGGCCAGAGCCGTCCGACTGCGGCGCCGCCGCATCAAATCACGACCGGGAACGCTGCCAGTCATGGAGCATGTGTATCGGTCCGCGAGGACGGCCGTCAACAGTTTCTGATCGCGCGATGGGCTCAGGCCAGGCCGCAGGAGACCCCAGGCGGCGCTCACGGGCGGCGGCCAACGCCGGCGTGCGCCGGATACTCTCGGAGGTGAGGCTCGGAAGTCCGCCTACCTGGCCTCTAGTTCAGATCCGCGCTCTGCAGCGCCGGTGCGTGCCAGGCCTTGTTGCGGACGTGGGTGCGCGACTTGATGCGCCAGCCGTTCGGCGTCTTCACGTAAACGTCCTCGTAGCCACCGTGGCGCTCGATGCTGCCCGGTCCCTTCATGCCCATTTGCAGCAGGTAGATGCGGCCGCTGGCGCCCTCGGCGGCGGGGGTGACCACGAGGTTGGTCATGATGTGGCTCCAGTCGGTCCATACCAGCTTGGTCTTGCAGCCGCGTGAGCCGCCGCCGATGAGCGTTGCCAGCGCCTCACGCCCGCGGGCCAGCACGCGGCCGCCCTGCTTGAAGCCCTCGTCGGAATTACGGTCGACGAAGACGCCGTCCACGGTGAAGACGTCGGCATAGTCGTAGCCGTTGTTGGCGCAGGTGTCGATGCCGTAGGCGTAGCGGTTAGTGAGCTGCGCGATCTCCTGGTAGTCGGCCGCAGAGAGCTTGGGCGTGCCCGCCGCGCTCACCCCCGGTTGCGTCATCCACACCGCCGTTGCCCCGCCAACCACCGCGCTGAGTACTACTGTCGCTAGCCACTGGAGTCTTTTCATGGATGCTCCCTGTGAGGCGAGTGAGGCGGGTGGGGTCGACGCCTTCGGCGTCGATGAGGCGGGTAAGAACCAAAGCGATGTCGTTACCCGTCCCACCGGCCGGAGGCCGGCCCTACCCGTCCTACCCGCCTGTCTATCTGTGGAACCGTCCCACCAGCACGGCCTTGCCCAGCACGTGACCGTCCATCGCGTTGACGATCGCCGCGCGGGTCTCGGCCGCCTGCTGCGGCGTGCCCTGCGGGACGTCGAGCCTGATGTCGAGCGCGTAGAGCTCGAAGGTGTAGTGATGGTACGGCCCGGGCGGCGCGCCGGGTCCCATGTAGGCGTTCGACCGCAGGCTCACCTGACGGCTGCCGTCCGGCAACTCGCCGGGCGGCACCGCTTCCGGCAAGCCGGTGGCGGTGGCCGGGATGTTCCAGATCACCCAGTGGGTGATGTCCACCTTCGAGCTGCGGTTCAGGACCGGCTCCGGGTCGTGCATGATGAGCGCGAAGCTCTGCGTGCCCGGCGGCACCTGCGACCACGACAGCGCCGGCGATACCGCCATGGGGCCTGCCGCCTGCGTGTACTTGTCGGGAATCACGCCGCCGTCCTCGAACGCGGTCGTCGTCATCAGGAGCGGTGGCGACTGCGGGCCGCGTCCGCGTCCACCCGGCGCCCCGCCCTGCGGTGCCTGCGCCACGAGGACTGCGGCCCCCGCCGCGCACAGGACCATCATCGCGACGATGCCCGCCGCCGAACGCACGTTCCTTTTCATCGCTCTCTCCTTGCCGCTTGCTCTGACGGGCGGGGCTAGAGCCCCGCCGTACGCCTGGGGACCCGGTTAGCGTGCCGAGCAGGGCGACGGCGCCCAGCCGTCACCGTTCGGCAGACCCTTGAAGTCGGAGCTCGTGAGGTAAGCCCGCGTGAAGTACATCGGGTCCTCGACCTTGGTCGTCACGGTCAGCCAGCGGTCGCCGTTGGGAGCCGTGTTCATGTCGAAGTACTCGGTCATCCTGGCCTTGTCGCTGTACGGCGCGCCGTTCTTGCGGACGTATCCAGGCCGCAGGTTGGTGGTGATCACCTTCAGGCTGCCGGCGCGCGCGTCGCCACGACGCCCGCCGGCGTACATCCACTCCGCCGCCGACACACCCTGCCACGTCGGCTCGGCTGGCGTCGTGGCGGACCCACCAAAGCGAAGCGTCCGGGTCTGGCTGCCGGCGTCGGTTTCGATCCGCAAGGTCGTGTCGTCGACCCATGAAATCCGGAGCCGTCCCGGCAGGCGCATGATGTTGGCGGCGCCATAAGCGCGGCACTGCTCGCCGGTGGCCTCGTCGCGCGCAGGGTCCCAGGTGTCGCCGACCCGCCGCCCTTCGGCGTTGAGCGTCAGCGTGTCGTAGACACCTTTCTTCGGCGTGACCATTCGCAGCTTCCAGTCCTCCGTGATCACTGAGACCCAGTAGCCGGAGAGATCGATGGCCGCGGCCGCGCGCGGCGTCGGCGGCGGTCCGCCGCGCCCGGTGCCGCCGCGCTGCGCGTCGAGCTCCTGCGTGAGGAAAGCCACGGCGCACAGTGTCACCACGGACGTCACTACTGACGCCACGACCGACGCGGGTCTCGAGACCCGCAGCCACGCTGCGGTGACCACCACGCGAAGGCCGAAGACGGTGTGTGTCATCGCTGTGACGATCAATCCACCGCTTCGCCGGCGCGCGTGCCCCAGCTGAAGCCGTCGCTCGGGCGTTTCAGGCTCACCATCAGCACCCGGTATTCGTTTGGCACTCGAGACGGCCGCCCGACGATCACCACGCCGTCGCCCACGTGGAGCGTGTCGCGGGTGATGCCGTTGTTGGCCAGTTGCGCCGTGCCGCTCCATTCCACCGCCCACCGCTGCGACGCGCCGTTCTCGTCCGGCGCCTGCACGTGGACGAACGAATGCGGGTTGCGGAAGGCGAACTGCACCAGCTTGCCCTCGAGGCGGATCTCGCGGCTCGTGTCGTAGGTGGCACCGTAGGAATGATGGGCGCGGACCGATGTCGTCGTGGCAGCAAGCGCCGCCGCGATCGCCATCGCACCGGCGAGCCGGGCTCCAAGTGTCATGGCTGCTTCTCCGGAAGAGTGCGGTATACCGCGTCCACGAACATGTCGGTGGTCCAGGGGCCGGCGGTCGCGCCGTAGCGACCGTCGAAGTCGAGTGTGGGCCTCGCTGCTTTCACCTGCGCCGGCGTCTGCCCCTTCTTCTTCAGGTCCTGCACCCGGTCGCGAATCATCACCAGCATGTTGCGATAGGAGGCGACGTCGGCGGTGTCGGACAGCCGGCCGCGGCTCGGGATGATCCAGGTCCCGCCCTGTGCCCGGTACTCCGCGACGGCCAGGTCGAGAATGTGGTTGAGCCCGTCGATCACGCCCTGGATCGTGCCGCCCTTCTCGAGATCGATCACCGGATAGCCAACGGTGGAGAAGAGGCTGCCGGCGTGAATCACCTCGGAGTGACGGAAGAACACCAGGCTGTCGGCGTCGGTGGTGGCGGCGGGCGCGTGATAGACGATCACCGCTTCACCGTTCATGTACTCCGGCAGCTTGTGCAGTTCGTCGAAGAAGGTGTCGGTGGGCCACGCCGCTTCGGGGTAGGCCGGCGGTTGCTTGTTGACCGAGGTGCTCATGCGGGTGAGCACGTTCTCGTGGGCGATCACCGACGCGCTGCGGGCGTTGGTGGCCACGGCGCTGCCGAATCCACCGCCGCGCGGAAAAAAGCCGCTCGTGGCGATCCTGGCGTTGCCGCCCACGTGCTCGGCGGCGTCGTTGGTGTTGACGATGTAGCGCAGCGGCCGCGGCGGCTGCGGCGAGCTGATCACGGTGTTGATGTACGGGCTGGCCCAGCCCCACTGCAGCCCGGGACAGTTGGCGCCGGCGCAGCGATTGGGCAGCGGAGCCGCCGTCGCGGTCGCCGCCAGTTGCGCCAGGGCCGCCTGCACTTTGTCGGTCATCGCCGCCCCGCCGGAGTTCACGAGCAGCACACCGTCAGAGCCAACCGATGCCGCCAGGTTCACGCCGTCGGCCATGAGCATGTAGACGTTGCCTTGCACCGGCAGCACGTGCACGTCGCCGTCGCGGGGGGCTTGATCGTTGATCGCACTGGAGAGTGTGAGCGACGAGCGCGACGCTGGGACCTTCAACGTGGCCGCATCCGAACCGGCACCCCGGTACTCGGGATAAGTGGTCTTGACGCCGCCGCGGGCGGCCGGTTCGGGCACCCACGGCTCGTTCTTCAGCCATTCCCTCCACGCCGTGTTCTGGCCGGGGAGGAAGTGCGGCACATGATGCCGGTCGGTGCCGCCGTTCTCGGCAAACGCCGAGGCGTTGCACGTCTCCATCTGCACGCTGGCCGTCGGATCGTAGACGTAGGTCGTGGACTGCACGTACGGCTCGTCGAGATACACCGGGTCGTCCACGACGGTGGTGATGGTGAGGATGTCGTCGTGGCGGGCGAGGTACTCCGTCATCGTGTAGAGATCGCTCGTCTGCGGTCCGCCACGTTTCAGATAGCCGTCCTTGAGATGCGTCGTCGTGACCTTGAGCGTGTTGCCCACCCACTGGCCGGTCGAGAATCCGGTCCAGGTGTGTGGTGCCCATGCCGGCGGGTGCGGGCGTCCGTCCATGAAGATCGGACGATCGAGCGAGCGCATGAACTGCACGTGGTAAGCGCGCACCTCGCGGGTGAGCGGATCCTGTTCCTTGAGGATGCGGGCGCCGCCGAGCCCGCGCCACTGGTGCGGCGCCGAGTGCGGGCGGCACTGGTATTCCGGCGTGCCCCAGATCGACTCGGCCGACGTGTCGGCGCGCAGGCGCCCGGCCTCGTTGAACGGAATGCCAAGGTAATCGCCGAGCGGGGGCTGACCGAGACCGCCCACCACCCCGGGCTCCTCGTCGTTCTGCAGCGCCCACTCGCCCGAGATGTCGGGCGGCGTCAGCGTGCGCGGCGGCTGAGCGAAGGCGGCCACCGGCAGCCACGCCGCAAGCAACCCCGCCGTGATGATTCCGGATCGTCGATACGTCCCGGGCATATGTGGCCGGAATGATACTCGCAGGGGCGCCCGTCCG
>DATMDI010000388.1:0-8309 GCA_035557875.1 Vicinamibacterales bacterium | reverse complement strand
TCGACAACCTGCTGTATGGCCCAGCGCCATATGGCGGGCCGAGCCACCGCGACATGATGGAAGTGATGACCCCGAAGGAGTTCAGTGCTCCTGCCGCGGACCTCACCAGCCTCGGCCGCTGGTTCGGGAAGAAGGCGAAGTAGCCGCGGAATTCAGCGCCTCAGCGCCTGCCGCCTCATCAGCAGTACCAGCCCGGCCAACCCGACGCCAAACAGGACCAGCGTGGAAGGCTCGTCCACTGCCAGTACCGACGGCCCGCCTGCTGCCACTGCCGACGGCCCGCCTGGTGCCAGTCCCGACGGCCCGCCCGCTGCCGGCCCCGACGGCCCGCCCGCTGCCAGCCCAGACGGCCCGCCGCTCTGAGCGCTCGATGTGCCGCCGCTCACGTTGCTGAACGAGAAGACGAGGTCGTTGTAGTCACGGTCGCCGCCCCCAAACAGGTCCTCGAATCCCACCCGTGCCTGGTTCTGCCCGCTGTCAACGACCGCGTGCGCGATCCCGTCCGCATTGCGGCTGCTATCGCCGCTATAGAACACCTGGCCGGTGTTCTGGACCTCGAGTCTGAAGATCAGCTCCGTGCCGGCGAGAAAGGCGCCCAGGTTGAGACTGGTGCTGACGGGCGTCGTCTGGTTGTTGAAGATGCTGCCGAGGGCGTCGCCATCCGGTCCGTCGAGATAGAGCTCACTCGTATACCCGGCCCCGTTCGAGACGAACGTCACCACGACATCGCCGCCAGTCGCGATGAGTTCCTGGCCGAGGATCGGTGCCGCCTGAGCCGGCGTGGATAGCGCACACGCCAGAGCTGCGGTGCCGATCAGTACGCTGAGTCGATTCATCGTGCCTCCACTGGGGAGCGGGGACACGCAGCAGGTAGCAAGCGTCGGGCCATGCGGCAGATGTCGCGCGTAACGTGATAACGCCCGGCTTTCTCGAACTCGAACCCTCAGCGGTTGGGCTTCGATTTCGCTATGGTCGAGTAACTAGTGAAGACGTATCGCGCTTTTTTACGCGGCCGACGAGGCAGCGCTGATCGCCTTGTGCAGCTGGGTCAGCCCGTCGGTCAGCGCCGCCGGGCCGGGTTGCAGGATCAGCGGCGACTTGATCTCGTGGATGCGGTCGAGCCGCACCGCAGGCACCCGATCCCAGCCGTCGCGGCAGCGAATGCGTTCGGTGCGTACCGCTTTGCCGCACCACGAGGCGAAGATCACGTCGGGCTCGCGCCGCGCCACCTCGGCAGCGTCGACGATGCGATCCCTGGCGAGCTTGGCGTCACGGAGCTCGGGAAACACCGGCTCGCCGCCAGCAATCTCGACCAGTTCCTCCACCCAGCGGATGCCGGAAATGAGCGGCGCGTCCCACTCCTCGAAGAACACCCGCGGCCGTCGCGGCAGTTGTGCCGCCTGCGCACGCACCGCGTCGAGGCCGCGCTCGAGCTCGGCAGCCAGCATCGCCGCCCGGTCCGCCCGTCCTACGAGCGCGCCGACGATGCGGATCATCTGCAGGATCTCGGCAACGCTGCGCTGGTTGAACACCATCACGGGGTAGCCGCGCTTGATCAGTTCGGCGGCGATGTCGCCCTGGAGGTCCGAGAAACCGAGAATGAGGTCGGGTTCGAGCGCCTCGATCTTCTCGTAGCGCGCGTGCGTGAACGCCGAGACGCGCGGCTTCTGGCGTGCTTCCGGCGGGCGCACCGTGTAGCCAGAGACCCCGGCGACGCGGTCGCCTTCACCGAGCAGGTACAGCGTCTCGGTGGTCTCCTCGGTCAGGCAGACGATCCGCCGCGGATACGGATCCGGCGTCATGCTCCGGCCGCCACGCCGGAGCTGACGCCGGGCGCGGTCGCGGACGTCAAAATGAAATCGCGCCAGGCAAACGGCGGCTTGGTGACGGGCACGCCGGTCTCGATTGCCAACGGCGCGGCAAACATCGGTCCCGCATAGACGCAGGTATGGAACTCGCCGTTCTCGCCGCACGGATCCACGCCCGGCGGCAGATCGGCGAGGAGCGATGCGTCGAATTCGCGGCCCGCGAACGAGGAGTCGAGCACGCGGGTGTCGACACACGACAGCCGCGCGCGCAGGCCGCCGGCGATCATCTCGTCCGCGAGCGCTGGCGTGGGGATGCCCCATAGAGGGAAGAGCGGCGTCATGCCCGTGCCGGCCAGGTGGGTCTCGCGATAACGGCGGACGTCCTCGAGGAACAGATCGCCGAACGCCACGTGCGTGAACCCCTCGCGCGCCACGTCGTCGACCAGGCGGCGCATCCGGGCCTCGTACTCCTCGTTCGAGCACGGATCGGGAATCGGCACCACGTGAAGGGGCAGGCCGGCCGCGTGGGCCTGTGCCTCGAGCACGTCGCGCCGGACGGCATGCATCGCCACGCGCTGCGCCGACTCGTTGATGGTCGTCAGCAGCCCCGCGAGCGCGTTCGGGTGCGTGCGCCGCAGCACGTGAAGCGCCCAGGCGCTGTCCTTGCCAGAGCTCCACGACAGCAGGATCTTCATTTGAACGCTTCCGGGTGCAGCACTCGTGCAATGGCTTCAGCGCCCTCGGCGAGACGCGGTCCCGCGACCACGACGAAGTCGCCGACGACGGAATGGACGCGCGCGGTGCGCACCGCGGGAATCGAGGCGAGCGCGTGCCAGACGCTGAGCTCATTCGCGGCGTAATCGCCGGCCGGCGCGACGGCGCGGAGTTCGAGCAACGCGTCGGGGGCGCGTGCGAGCAGCGTCTCGGTGGAGGGCTGCACCGACTCCCGCGCCACGTCAGCGAATACGTTCTCGCCGCCCGCGAGCGTGAGGACCTCCTGCAGGAAGCCGACGCCGCCGGCGGCGTAGACCCCTTGCAGGGTGCCCGGCTGCCGCCCGATCACGAGAAGGGTCCGCGGTCGATCGAGCCCCGCGACGCGCGTTCGTACGTTGTCGAGGCCGGTCGTGATTCGCGTCACGACTTCGCGGGCCTGAGCGTCGTGGCCGGTCGCCGCGCCGAGCGCGGTGATGGTGTCGAGCGTGGCCAGAATGGCGCCGTTGACGCCGTGGCGGTAGTTGAAGGTCCGGATGCCAGCCTTCTTGAACCGCGCCTCGATTTCGGTCTGTGAGCCGTAGACCACCACCAGATCGGGGCGCAGCGACAGGATGCGCTCAGTGTCGGGGTCGAGGAGCGCACCGACCTTGGGCAGCGCCTCGACCTCGGGCGGAAAGCGGTCGTAGCTGCTGACGCCCACCACCTGCGGTCCGGCGCCCATGGCGAACAGCATCTCGGTGACGGCCGGGACCAGCGACACGATGCGCTGCACCTTGTCGGACGGAGGGGCAGCCTGGCCGCAGCCGGCGGCAACACCCGCCAGCACCACCAGGACCGCAACGCCCCCCGCGCGGAGCGCGGGCCAAGGGACGCTGTGGCGCAGCCTGTCTAACCTTCGCGCACGAGCAGCCATAGGAAGAACGGCCCTCCGATGATCGCGGTGACCACGCCGACCGGTACTTCGACCGGCGCGAGCACCGTGCGGGCGACGAGATCGCACGCGACGAGGAACGAGGCGCCGAAGAGCGCCGACGCGGGCACGACGATGCGGTGGTCCACACCCACCAGCAGCCGCACCAGATGTGGCACGACGATACCGACGAAGCCGATCGGCCCGGCCAGCGCCACCGCGGCACTGGTGGCCATGGACGCGCTGACGAACGCCCACCGCTGCGTCGAGGCCACGTCCACGCCTCGCGCTGCCGCCGCGTCGGGATCCACGCCCATCAGGTTGAGCGCCGAGGGCAGCACGGCGAAGATGGCGCCGGACGCGACGATGAGCGGCAGCGCGCCGAGGATGGGCCCGAAGCCACCGACGTCGAGGTCGCCCATCAGCCACCGCGTGGCCCGGTAGACCTCGGCGAAGTCCGCGAGGTACTGCACGAACAGGATCAGCGCCGAGAAGAACGCATTGAGCGTGACGCCGGCGAGCAACAGCACCGTGGTGGACATGGCCCGGCGCGGACCGTTGGCAAGGGCGTAAACGATAGCCGCCGCGAGCGCCGCACCCGCGAAGCTGGCCAGGGGCACGGGTGACCACGGGCCGACGGCAATGGTACCGCCAAGGATGATCACGAGCATTGCGCCGAGCGAGGCGCCGGCCGACACGCCGAGCGTGAAGGGTGTCGCCAGCGGATTGCGCAGCAGCGCCTGGAGCACGACCCCCGCGGACGCGAGCGCCGCGCCGACCAGCGCCCCGGCCAGCACGCGCGGCAGGCGGGCGATGAACAGGATCTGGGCGTCTACGTTGGACGCGAAGGGCAGCGACGGGTCGAGAGCCCGGCGCAGGTTGATCGGCGTGCTGCCGACGAGCGGCGCGAGCACGCAGACCACCAACGCGAGCACACCGAACCCCGATACCGTGAGCACGAGGCGGGCGCGAATCGGCCGCGCCGGCGCCAGGGCGGTGTGAAGAGCGGCATGGCCGGAACCCTCCATCATCCTGCGCGCCGCACCGGCGTCACCGTGAGATGTCCGGCACGGTCGTGCCGCTGCACGTCGGCCTCGACGTCATAGAGCTGCCGCACCATGGCGGCCGTCAGTACTTCGTCGGTCGGGCCGTGCCCGAGCAGACGCCCGTCGCGCAGCAGCGCCAGCGTGTCGCACATCGATGCCGCGAGATTGAGGTCGTGGGTGGCCATCACCATCGTCACCTCCTGCTCGCGGCTCAACTGGCGCAGCAGCGCCGCCACTTCGAGCTGGTAGCCGAGGTCGAGCGAGGCGGTCGGTTCGTCGAGCAGCAGTACTTCGGGACGTTGCGCCAGCGCGCTGGCGATGACCACCCGTTGCCGTTCGCCGCCGCTCAGCGAGGTGAACGCGCGATGGGCCAGATGCGCCGTGCCCGTGGCCTCAAGCGATTCACGCGCGATCGCCAGGTCGGCGGGGCCCTCGAGCTGCATCGTGCGGAGATGCGGATGGCGCCCCATCAGGACGATCTCGAGCGCGGTGTAGTCGAAGGCGGGATGGGTGTCCTGAGGGACGACGGCCACGTGCCGCGCGGCGAGCCGTCGCGGCAGGTCGGCGAGCACGCGCCCCTCGAGCGTGACCGCGCCGGACGCGGGCCGGAGCACGCCCGCCATCAGCTTCAGCAGCGTGGTCTTGCCGCAGCCGTTGGGGCCGAGCAGGCCCGTGAACGAGCCCTTGGTGACGGCGAGGCTGACGCCCGAGAGCGCGTCCACCGCGCTGGCGCGGCCGCGGCGCGGATAGGCGTACGAAACCTGGTGCGCGACGAGATACGTCGAGGGGTCGAATGGCATGTTCCTACCAGCGTCCTTCGCGCTGGAGCAAGGAATAGAGCGCCGGGGGAGAGGTCTCCTGGCTCGCGGAGCGTTCGAACGGTCCGGCTGGTCTTCCCGCACGCTGCCCCTTTTTCGCGGGCGCGCGCAGTGACGAGGTGGCCGGACTTCTCCGCTTACAGTGGCGGGACCGCGTGGGCTTCGCACCCACTTCCCTGTTCACCCGGCGGTGTCGGTGACTGGTCGGAGTATAGCGCGGCCGGGCCGGGCGGCCGCAAAAACGGGATAAAATCGAGGTTCCCGTGCAGGCACGCCTCCGCGCGGCCGGACTGGCCGAAATCGACGAGAAGCTCCAGAATTCCGAGCGTTTGACGCTCGAGGACGGCGTGCGCCTGTTCGACACGCCGGACTTTCTGGCCGTGGGCTACCTGGCCAACCGCGAGCGCGAGAAGCGCCACGGCGCGCGCACCTATTTCAACTACAACCTGCGGCTCGAGCCGACCAACGTGTGCGAGGCCACTTGCCTCTTCTGCTCGTTCTCGCGTCTGCAGGAGGGCATGCCCGAGGCCTACAGCATGTCGCTCGAGCAGGCCTGGGACAAGCTGCGGCAGCGCGCCGATCAGCCGCTCACCGAGGTGCATGTCGTCAACGGTCTCAACCCGCACCTTCCGTTCAGCTACTACACGGAGCTGCTGCGCGGCTTCAAGCGGATCCGTCCGTCGATTCACCTGAAGTGCTTCACCGCGGTCGAGATTGCCTATTTCTCCGGGCTCTACGCCATGAGCGACGAGCAGGTGCTGCGCGAGCTGAAGGACGCGGGGCTCGACTCGCTGCCCGGCGGCGGCGCCGAGATCTTCGCCGAGCGCGTGCGCCGGAAGATCTGCCACGACAAGGCCGACGCCGACCGCTACCTTTCGATTCACCGGACCGCGCACCGCATGGGACTGCGCACCAACGTCACGATGCTCTACGGGCACATCGAGACGATGGAGGAGCGCGTCGACCACATGCTGCGGGCGCGTGCGCTCCAGGACGAGACCGGTGGCTTCCAGGCGTTCATCCCGCTCGCGTTCCATCCCGACAACAACCAGATGCGCAAGCTCCCCGCGCCGACCGGCACCGACACCCTGCGCGTGCACGCGGTGTCGCGGCTGGTGTGCGACAACATTCCGCACATCAAGGCGTTCTGGATTGCCACGGGGCTCGAGCTGGCGCAGACCGCGCTGTGGTTCGGCGTGGACGACCTGGACGGGACCGTGCAGGAAGAGAAGATTTACCACATGGCCGGGTCGCCCACGCCCGAGGGCATGACCACGTCGGGCCTCACCCGGCTCGTCCGTGCCGCCGGCCGCGAGCCCTACGAGCGCGACACCCTTTACAACATCGTCAACGTGCCGCCGGCCGAGGCCCCCGAGCCCGCAGCGCACGCGGTCTAGCCCGTCCAAGCCCCCGTAGCCGGTTGATCTTTACACCGGTGCAACGCGCTATAATTTCCTTAGTCCAAATCCTCCAGGCGAAAGCCGCCGAGGGTTTGGGCTTTTTAACATCCGGAGATTGCGAAAAATTTCACAAGGGCTCCGCGACCAGGATGTCCGCGGGCCCGAGAGAAGGACACGACCGCGATGCCGTCCATCATTCCGCTGCTCACCGAATACGAGAAGCAGCACCTCTCCGAGCGCCAGGCGCTGCCCGAGAAGTATCTCGGTCTGTCCGACGCCGAGATGGAGGCGCGGATTGCCGCCGCGCGCGCGACGCTCGGCAGCCGTCTGGTCATCCTGGGCCATCACTACCAGCGCGACGAGGTGATCAGGTTCGCCGACTACACCGGCGACTCCTTCCGCCTCGCGCGGCAGATCGCCAACCGCCCCGAGGCCGACTACATCGTCTTCTGCGGCGTGCACTTCATGGCCGAGAGCGCCGACGTGCTCTGCGCGCCGCACCAGCAGGTGATCCTGCCGGACCTCGCGGCCGGCTGCTCGATGGCCGACATGGCCGAGCCGGGGCAGCTCGAGACCGCGTGGGAAGAGCTGACCCAGATGGGCATCACCGGCGTCGTGCCGGTCACGTACATCAACTCCGCGGCGTCGATCAAGGCTTTCGTCGGCGAGCGCGGCGGCACCGTGTGCACGTCGTCGAACGCGGCGGCGACGCTGAAGTGGGCGTTCGAACGGGGCGAGCGCGTGCTCTTCCTGCCCGATCAGCACCTGGGGCGCAACACCGCCTACAAGATGGGCATCCCGCTCGACGCGATGCAAGTGTGGGATCCGAACGAGATCTTCGGCGGGCTCACGCCGGAACAGGCGCAGAGCGCGAAGATGCTGCTGTGGAAGGGCCACTGCTCGGTCCACACCCGCTTCACGGCGAAGCAGATCGAAGGCGTGCGCAAGCAGAACCCCGGCATCCGCGTGATCGTGCACCCCGAGGTGCCGTGGGACGTGGTGCAGGCGGCCGACGACAGTGGTAGCACCGAGTACATCATCAAGACCGTCGCCAACAGCCCGAAGGGCTCGGTCTGGGCGGTCGGGACCGAGGTTCACCTGGTGAACCGGCTGGCGCACGACGTGGCGCCCGACCGCACGGTGATTTCGCTCGATCAGTTCGGCTGCCTGTGCTCGACCATGTTCCGCGTCTCGCCGAACCACCTGCTGTGGATCCTCGAAGAGCTGGTCGAGGGTCGCGTGCAGAACCGCGTCGCCGTTCCCGACGAGCAGAAACACTGGAACAAGGTGGCGCTGGACCGAATGCTCTCGATCGTCTAGGGCTGGTGAGGCAGGTAAGGCGGGTGGGGCGGGTAGGTCAGAACCCTCGCTGAGATAGCGAGAGAGCCCTTACCCGCCTGACCGCGCGCGAAGCGCGCGGCCCCACACGCCTTACCTGCCTTTGTGAACTACGATGGGTGGGTTGCGCGGATCCACGAGGGTCCGCACCATGCGGCGGCCGGGCTTAGTGTCCGACACTTGACTGCGGCGCCAGGAGGACCCATGGCTCACGAACTTCCGACGCTCCCGTACGCATTCGACGCGCTCGAGCCTCATATCGACGCGCAGACGAT
>DATMDI010000387.1:0-3065 GCA_035557875.1 Vicinamibacterales bacterium | reverse complement strand
CACGGTGCCGAGCACGGTGGCGCGCACGGCCTGTCCCGCCGCGGGCATGGCTGTCATGGCCCACGCACTGACAACGACAGACACGACGGCCAGCCTTCGAATCACGAGATGCCTCCTGCGGGATGAGCGGTGCCGGACGCGCGGACTATGCGCGGGCGCCCGGGCGTGGGAAAAATCGTTTGTTGCGATGCCGGACATCGCCGAGATCGATACCGGCACGCGAGAGGTTGCGCAGTAGAATTCGCGGCCATGGCGCGCAGTCTCTTTGCGGTCGTCGTCGCCGCCCTTCTCCTCTTCTCACCCGTCTCGGCGCAGCGGGGCGGACGCGGCGGTCCGCCGTCCCCGCGCGGCGCCGCGCCGGTGGACCTCACCGGCCAATGGGTGTCGCTCATTACCGAGGAGTGGCGCCAGCGTCAATTCACGGGCGTGAAGGGGGATTTCGGCAGTCTGAACGTGGTCTTGCTTCCTCCCGCACGCAAAATTGCGGCGAGCTGGGATCCGGCGCGTGATGCGGCGGCCGGCGAGCAGTGCAAGGCCTACGGCGCCGCCGGGGTGATGCGGCTCCCGACGCGCGTGCGGGTCTCCTGGCAGGACGACACGGCGCTCAGGCTCGAGACCGACGCCGGCGCGCAGACGCGCCTCTTCACATTCGGACCGCCGCAGGGCGACGGCGGCGACTGGCAGGGACTCTCGACGGCCTCGTGGGACTACCCGCGGGCCGCTCTGGGCGGACGCGGTTTCGGCGCGGCGCCCGGCGGATCGCTCAAGGTAATCACCACGAAAATGAAGCCGGGGTATCTGAGCCGCAACGGCGTACCCTACAGCGGCAACGCCGTGATGACCGAGTTCTTCGATCGCTTCGACGTCCCTGGTGGCGACTCGCTGCTCGTCGTGACGAGCGAGATTGTCGACCCCGAGTACCTGGCGACGCCCTACTGGACGAGCCAGCAGTTCAAGCGTGAGACCGACGCGTCGCGCTGGCGCCCCACGCCGTGCGCCGCGCGATGAGGAGCGAAACGATGCGAAGCGCGCGAGGCCTGAAAGGCTTGCTGCTCGGGGCGCTCGCCGCCCTGGGGACTACCCTCGCTGGACAGGCGCCCGTCATTCCCGGAGCGCCCACCGGGCAGGCCCCCGCCGTCGACTTGAGCGGCTATTGGTCGCCGGCACTGCACGAAGACCTCATGGAACGCGGCCCCGGCGCCGAACTCGCCGACTACGGCGGCTTTCCGTTGAACGAGGCCGGCCGCCTGTGGGCGCTGTCGTACGACCCGTCGCGGGTGACGTTGCGCCATCACCAGTGCGAGGCGTACGTCACGCCGTATCAGATGCGGGCGCTGGGAAACTTCCGGATCTGGGAGGAGCGCGACCCGTACACCCAGCGTCTGGTGGCCATCCATTTGTGGGCACAGACAACCGAAGGGCACCGGGTGATCTGGATGGACGGACGTGCGCACCCGCCCGCCTGGGCGCCGCACACCTTCCGCGGGTTTTCGACGGGGCGTTTCGTCGGCAACGCTCTCGCGGTCACGACGACGCATATGAAGAACGGGGCGCTACGCCGGGGCAACGGCGTGCCGCAAAGCGATCAGGCGACGCTGACGGAGTTCTTCGTCCGGCACGGCGATCACCTGACGAACATCACGGTCGTGTCAGACCCCGTGTATCTCACCGAGCCGATGGTGCGCAGCAGCGACTTCGCCCGGCAGCCGGTGGATCCGGGCGCGTGGCTGTACGCATGCGACGACGGCGAGCAGATCCTCGACCGCGCCGACGACTTCGTGCCGCACTACCTGTTCGGCAAGCAGCCGTTCGTCCGCGAGTTCTCGACCCGTTACAAGATCCCGCTGGCCGCCGGGCTGCTGGGCGCCGTGACGATGTATCCCGAGCTCGACACGCGCGTGGCGTCGGCCACCGAAGCCGAGGGACAGGCGCTCCTCTCCCCCGCGGCGGGCCGGACCGCCGAAACGAGCAGAGCCCTGGACCGCGAGCCGCGCGACGGTGAGGTCCATGTGCTGCCCGTTCGCGACAACGTCTACATGCTGGTCGGCGATGGCGCCAACATCGTGGTCCAGACCGGCGATCAGGGCGCCTTCGTCGTGGACACGGGCGAAGGCAAGCTCGCGGACAAGGTGATCACGGCCATCCGCGGCCTGACCAGCAAACCGATCCAATTCATCGCCAACACCAGCTTCAGGACAGAGCACACAGGCGGGAACGCGCGGCTGGGCGACGCCGGCCAGGATCCGAGCCTTCTGGGGTCGTTCTTCGTGCAGGCGGCGCCCAGAGGCGTGACCGGCGCCTTCAGCGATCCGGGTGCGCACGCCACGATGATGGCGCACGTCAACGTGCAGGTGCGCATGCAGGCCGCCAATGCCCCTGCCGCCTCCGTGCCCGCCGACACCTACCTCGAGGATCGGCGGCGCAAGTTCCACAACGGCGACGCCATCGAGTTCTTCTACCAGAAGGACGCGGTCACCGATGGGGACAGCCTGATCCACTTCCGCCGCGCCGACGTCATCGTGGCCGGCGACATCTTCACGACGACGCAGTACCCCGTCATCGACGTCAAGAACGGTGGCTCGGTCAAGGGCGAGATCCGGGCGCTCAACGAGATCTTGAAGAAGACGGTGTACCGGCACCAGGGCGAGGAGGGCACCTACGTCGTGCCGGGCCACGGGTACCTCGCGGACGAACACGAGGTGGTCGAGTACCGCGACATGGTCGTGATCGTCCGCGACCGCGTGAAGGCGATGATCGACACCGGCGCCACGCTGGCACAGGTGAAGGCGGCTCGCGTCACGGCCGACTACGACACGCAATACGGGGCCAACACGGGGCCGTGGACCACCGACATGTTCGTAACCGCCGTCTACGACAGCCTCAAGAGCGGCCGCTGACGCGCGACACCTTGCCGGCGCGGATCACGGGCGTCGACGGCAGCCGCTGCACGACCGTTCTCAGGAGACCACGGAACCAGTGGTGCGCGGGGTCGTACTCGTGCACCTTGTGCCACTGCAGCATTTCGACCATCGGCGGCATGGCAATGGGCAGCGGCAGCAGGCGAA
>DATMDI010000386.1:0-4921 GCA_035557875.1 Vicinamibacterales bacterium | reverse complement strand
TGTCCTCGAGGCTGGTGAACTGGCCCTGGCTGCGCACCAGGAAGGTGGCATCGCCCTGATACACCTCGCCGAGCGGCGTGTTCTGGTTCTCCTGGCGGAGATTGTTCACGACCTGGTTCACCGACAGGTTGAGCGCGGTGACCTTCTCCTTCGAGAGCTCGATGTGGATCTGCCGGCGCAGCCCGCCGTTGACGTTCACCGCCGCCACGCCGTCCACGCGCTCGAAGCGCGGCGAGATCTCGTTCTGGGCCAGTTCACGCAGCGTCACCGGGTCGTAGTCGCCCTCGAGGCCCAGTTGCATGATCGGCAGCGTGTTCGAGTCGAACTTGAAAATCGTGGGCGGGTCGGCGTCTTCCGGCAGGCGGTTGCGCATGCGGTCGACGCGGGTGCGGATTTCGTCGGCGGCTTCGGAGAGGTCCGTGCCCCAGTCGAAGTTGAGGCGCACCTGGCTGTTGCCTTCCGATGACGTCGATTCGACGCGCGTCACACCGGGCACCGCGCTCACGGCCTGCTCGATCGGCCGCGTGAGGAGCTCTTCCATCTCGAGCGGCCCGACGCCGGTGTAGTTGGTGCGCACCGTCAGCTGCGGCTGCTCGAATTCCGGCATGAGGTCGACCGGCAGCCGGGTCAGCGAGATCAGGCCCAGCAGCGTGATGACGGCGCTGATCATGAACATCGTGACCGGCCGTTGAATCGCGAGACGAGGAATGCTCATGTCGGGTACCCCGCGGAAACTGCTCGAACTGTGTCGTGACTACGATGCCGGTGAGGCAGCTGCCGGCGGCGCACCACGCCGTCCGTGGCTGCCGGTTTCGCCTTCGGGTCGTGCGCCCTCCCGGGGGCCGCCCTCGCGCGCGCCCGGCGTGAAGCCGCGGCTGGGGGCGCCGGCGTCCGTACCGCCGCCAGTGCGCCGCGCTCCCGCGCCTTCGCGGCCCGATCCCGTACGGCTGGTGCCGGGAGCGGGAGCCGCGTCGGTGGTGTTCGGGCTCTGACCTCGCCTGCCAGAGGTGCCGTTGGCCGTCGCGCCGTTGGCGCCGCCGCGGCGGCCGCGCCCGCCGGCGCCGCCCGGCAGCACGATGCGGTCGCCGTCGCGCAGGGCCGAGGAGCCGGTGGTGATGACCGTGTCGCCCTCCGCGAGGCCGCCGACGACTTCAACCAGATCGTTCTGCTCGGTGCCGATGTCGAGGGCGCGGAAGACCGCCGTTTCGTTGAGCGGTGTGAACACACCGCGGCGGCCGCCGAGGTCGACGACGGCGGTGGCCGGCACGACGAGCGTTTCCTTGCGCGTGCTCGTGGTCACGCTGACGCGCGCGTACATTCCCGGCTTGAGGCGGGCGGTGGGGTTGAGAATCTCGATCTCGATCGGGGCAGTGCGGGTGGCCGGATCGAGCACGGGGGAAACCCGCGCGATGCGCCCCATGAAGACTTCGCCGGGAAACGCGTCGACCTCGACGCGAGTGTCGTTGCCGCTGCGCAGCTCGGTGAGATCCTTCTCGACGACGTTGGCCACCAGGCGCACCGTGGAGATGTCCACGACGCTGACGACCGGGACGTTCTGCGAGACGAACGCCCCCGGATCGACCGAGCGTTGCGACACGTAGCCGGTGACCGGTGAACTGATGATCGTGTTGCCCAGGTTGATTCGCAGCTCGTCGAGGCGGGCTTTCGACTGCTGGCTCTGCGCGCGCGCGAGATCGACCGCCGCGATCGCCGACTGGTAGCGCGACTCGTTGTCGTCGAGCGTCTGCTTCGGCAGCAGCTGCCGTTCATAGAGGTTGCGGGAACGCTCCGCGTTGGTCTGCGCGAGCTTGAGGTCGGCCTCGCGCTGGCGGATGGTCGCCTCGGAGACCTGCTGGGCCGCCTCGGCCTGCTTGACCTGCTCCTGGATATCGAAGTCCTCGATCTTGGCGATGCGCTGGCCGCGGCTGACGCGATCGCCGAGGCGCACGTTGACGCTTTCGAGCCGGCCCGCCGCGCGCGGCGACACCGCGACCGTGGCCTGGCCGATCAGATTGCCGACGACCGTGATCTCGGCCTGGATCGTCGCGCGCGAGGCCTTCGACAGTTCGACCGTCATTGGCGGCCGGCCGAACTGCCCGCCGCCGAAGCCTCCACCACCAAAGCCACCGCCGGCACCACGCCGTCCCCGGCCTTGCTGCCCGTTTCCGGCGCCGGCCGGCCCGCCCGCGTTCGTCGCGGCTCGATCCTGCGAATCGCTGCCTGCGCGGCGGCCGAAGTAGTACGCGCCACCGCCGACGGCTGCGAGCAGGAGCACGCCAATGACTGCCTTTTTCATGACCTCAACAACGACCATCCCCTCCGGAGCGACGCCCGACGTTCACCCGTCGCCGTGTTCCTAGTTGCCCGCGCCCGCGGTTACCGCGGTGATACCCGAGCCGCCGCGCGTGGCCGGCGCCTCTTGCGCGCGGCCGTATTCCACCAGCGACCGCCGATAGTTGAGCAGCGCGCGCAGTTCGCTGTTCTGCGCCGTCGCGAGGTCGCGCTGCGCCTGGACGACGAAGAAGTTGGTGGACAGGCCGACCTCGAAGCGGCTCTGTTCCGCCGAGAGCCGCGTCTCGGCGAGCGACCGCGCCACGTTGGCGGCTTCGTAGCTTTTCAGGCTGCTCTCGACCTGGAGCGCGGCGTTGGTGACGTCGGTGGCCACCTGCAGCTCGAGAGCGCGCAGCTGCGCCGCCGTCTGGCTGCGCACCACGCGTGAGCGCGCGTAGATGGCGTCGGCGCTGCTCCCGCCGATCGGGTAGGTCACGGCCACCTGAACGTTCCACGTCGGGTAGTCGCGGCCGGTGAGCGTTTTCCAGGCGTCGCTGTAGCCGCCGGGAACGGTCCGCAGCACCTCGCTGCTGCCGAGGCCGCCGCGGATGAACTGCGTCCCGCCGAGGCCCTGTGCGCCGTAGTTGCCGACGAGGTCCACGGCCGGCAGCGTCTGGTTGTGCAGGAACTTCATGGTGACGTCGTTGCTGTCGAGCGTCTTGCGCGCCTGCGCGAGATCGGTGCGGGCCTGCAGCGCGCGGCGGACGGCGGCTTCCACGTCGAGCGGCTCGGCACGGAACTCGGGGCGGTCCACCGGCGTGATGGTGGCGCGCCAGACCGGGTCGTCGGTGCCGCTGACGATCACCCGCTTCAGCGCGAGCTCCGCGGTGGCCATCGCCGCCTCGGCCTGCGCCAGCGCCTGCCGGCGGGTGGCTGCTTCCGCTTCCGACTGCACGACGTCGAGCGGCGCCATGGTGCCGACCTCGACGCGCGCCTTGTTGTCCGCGACCAGGTTGTCGGCGAGGTCGAGCGACCCCTTCGCCACATCCACCGCCTGCCCGGCGAACACCAGTTCCCAGTACGCGTTCCGGACGTTGGCGACGGTCTGCGCCAGCGTGCCGCGCAGCTGGATCTCGGAGATGTCGTGGTTGATCGCGGTGACCTGCAGCTGCATCCGCGTGCCGTCGATCATGAAGTCGCGCAACAGCGGCTGCGTGATCGAGGCGTTGAGGTTTGCGTTGAAGGTCGGGTTGAAGTTGGCGAACAGGTTCGACGTGACCTGCTTGTTGTTGTTGAACGCGACGGCGACGTTGCCGCCGGTCCACGGCAGCGCCTGGGCGATGCCCGCGTTGAACGTCGAAGTGTCGTTCTGAACGATGGTGCCGCCATTCAGCTGGCTCGTGGGCGGCTGCACGACGGCGCGATGCCCGTAGAGCGAGGTCGCGGTGGGCCGATACGCCGCCAGCAGCCGCTCGCGGTTGTAGTCCTGGATCGTCGGGTTGAGGCGCTCCACGGCGATGTCGAGGTTGCGTTCCAGCGCGCGTGCCGTGGCTTCGTCGAGCGTCAACTCGATGTGCGGCCCCGGAGCGGTGATGGGGATCGTCTGCCGCGTCTGATCCGCGGCGGCGCGAGTGGCCTCGAACTGTCGGGCGGCGGTGCGGGCGAGATCGGCGAGTCGCGCCGCCTCGGTCTGCTGCGCCAGGGCTGGTGTGGCGCCGAGGCAGGCACCGAAGCAGGCGATGACGGCGCAGGAAAACACGCGAGTATTGATCTTCATGATGAAACGGCCTTGCGGTTGGCCGGTCTGGCCGCGCTGGAGCACGGGCCGCCCGGCGTGAGAAGCGGCCTTGCGGCCGCCGCGGACAGGGAATACCAAGCGCGCGCGTCGTCGCCCGGGCATGGCCCTTGGCTACTTCGGCGCCGCATTACTGCGTTGCAGCGCCTGCTCGCGTTCGCGCTCCAGCGCCTGGTGGAGAGCTCCGAACCTGACCCACTGATCGGTCGTGAGCGCCCGCCGCATCTTGAGCAACATCAACGTGCGCGACGTATTGAGCTCGGCGCGTGCCGTCTCGACGCGCGCCACCTGGGCCATCACCGCGCTGTCGTCGCCGCGCTGCACCAGACGCTCCAGTTCGGTCTCGGCGGCCTCGAGCGCCTTCATCTGCGCGCGAAGCGTCGGCAACGCGTTCTGAAAGATCTCTTCGAGGCGCCGAACCTGTTCCGCGGTGAGCATCAGCTCGGTCTTGTACCGATCCGACTGCCACCACTTGAACTTGCCTTGCGCCAGCAGCGGGCTGGCGCCCAGAAATACGAGCAGTCCGATGAGCGCGACGCGAGCTGTCCGATGGGTGAAAGACATGGCCAACACTTCGACTACGCCGCGTGCGCAGACGACGTTTACTGTCTATGATACAAGAACATACGGGGTTTGGCCGAAGATTTGCGCGGCCCGGGGGCACCCTGGTGAGCTCTTTAACGCGGGCTTAACATTCGGTCGCGATTTCAGGCGTTCACGAGCTCGTCGAGGCGCCGGATCACGGCTCCCACCAGGTTGTCTGGCGTGGACGCGCCGGAGGTGAGCCCGACGACTACCGGCCGGTCGGGAAGCCAGCCGGAGCTCGCTATTTCGCCCGACGCATCAACCGGCTTG